>NZ_JBFUKW010000026.1:0-141167 GCF_056400665.1 Variovorax sp. P5_A3
GTCGCAGTTGGTCGCGAGTTGCTCGATGGGGTAGCCGCGGTACAGCAGTTCGCCCTTGTCGCCATCGATGTAGGTGATGGCGGACTCGCACGAAGCAGTCGACATGAAGCCCGGGTCGTAGGTGAACATGCCCGTCTGGGCGTAGAGCTYGCGGATRTCGATCACGTCGGGGCCCATCGTGCCCTTGTAGATCGGTAGCTCGACGTTCTGTCCGCCGTTACTGAACGACAGAGTGGCCTTGGTCTCGGAAGCTTTCATTTCGGGTGTCTTTCAAAGGATTGGTCAGGAGGATAAGGATTGCGCGCCGTCGGTACGCATCAACTGCAACAGTGCGATCACCCCGGCCTCGGCCCATGCGGGCTCGGGCTCCTTTCGCCGAAGCAGAAGGTCGAGCAGATCGTTGTCCGACAGATCCATCAATGTCTCCAGTGCCTGTGCCTGCCCGCGGGTCAGGCTTTCTTCGTGCCGTTCGAAAAAACGGGCAATGAACAGGTCATTCTCGAGCAGGCCGCGACGGCAACGCCATTTCAGCTTGCTCAGTGCACGCTCGCTGATCGGCTGGTCGAAGTCGTCGGTGGCTTGCATGGGTTCAAGTCTCACTAGATGGCGCGACGCACCATGAGTTCCTTGATCTTGCCGATTGCGCGGGTCGGGTTCAATCCCTTGGGGCACACGTCCACGCAATTCATGATCGTGTGGCAGCGGAACAGTCGGTACGGGTCTTCCAGGTTGTCCAGGCGGTCGCCGGTGGCTTCGTCCCGGCTGTCGGCGATGAAGCGGTAGGCCTGCAGCAGGCCGGCCGGGCCGACGAACTTATCGGGGTTCCACCAGAAGCTGGGGCAGCTCGTCGAGCAGCTTGCGCACAGGATGCACTCGTAGAGGCCGTTGAGCTCCTCGCGCTCCTCGGGCGACTGCAGGCGCTCCTTCTCGGGCGGCACAGTGTCGTTCTGCAGGTACGGCTTGATCGAGTTGTACTGCTTGAAGAACTGCGTCATGTCCACGATCAGGTCGCGGATCACCGGGAGGCCAGGCAGCGGCTTCAGGACGATCGTGCCCTTGAGCGTGAGCATGTTGGTGAGGCAGGCCAGACCGTTCTTGCCGTTGATGTTCATGGCGTCCGAGCCGCAGACGCCTTCGCGGCAGGAGCGGCGGAACGACAGTGTCGGGTCCTGCGCCTTGAGCTTCATGAGGGCGTCGAGCAGCATGCGCTCGTGGCCGTCGAGTTCGATCTCGACGGTCTGCATGTAGGGCTTGGCGTCCTTGTCCGGATCGTAGCGGTAGATTTGGAATGTGCGCTTCATCGTGATGACCTTGTAGTGCTTTCTCGTGGGCTCAGAACGTGCGGACCTTGGGCGGCACGGATGCGACTGTCAGCGGCTGCAGCTTGACGGGCTTGTACGAGAGGCGGTTGTCCTGGCTGTACCAGAGCGTGTGCTTCATCCAGTTGGCGTCGTCGCGGCCCAGCGGCGCGACGGGGTCGTCGGCCGGGCGTTCGTAGTCTTCGACCGTGTGGGCACCACGGCATTCCTTGCGTGCGGCAGCCGACACCATCGTGGCCTGCGCCACTTCGATCAGGTTGTCGACTTCCAGCGCCTCGATGCGCGCCGTGTTGAACACACGCGACTTGTCCTTGAGCGTGACTGCGGCGACGCGCTCGCGCACGGCGGCGATCTTCTGGACCCCTTCGTCCATCGATGCCTGCTTGCGGAACACGGCGGCGTGCTGCTGCATGACCGCGCGGATCTCGTTCGCCACGTCCTGCGCGTATTCGCCACTGGTGGAGCTTTCGAGCTGGTTGAGGCGCTCCAGTGTGCGGTCGGCCGCATCGGCCGGGAGTTCCTTGTGTTCCTTGAGCTTGTCGTTGAACTGGACGATGTGGTTGCCGGCCGCGCGGCCGAACACCAGCAGGTCGAGCAGGGAGTTGGTGCCCAGCCGGTTGGCGCCGTGCACGCTCACGCAGGAGCATTCGCCCACGGCGTAGAGGCCATGGACCACGGCGCTGTTTTCTTCGCCCTTCTGGATGACGACCTGGCCGTTGATGTTGGTGGGGATGCCGCCCATCTGGTAGTGGATGGTGGGCACGACCGGGATCGGCTCCTTGGTGATGTCGACGTTGGCGAAGTTGATGCCGATCTCGTACACCGAAGGCAGGCGCTTGTGGATCGTCTCGGCACCGAGGTGATCCAGCTTGAGCAGCACGTAGTCCTTGTTCGGACCGCAGCCGCGGCCTTCCTTGATTTCCTGGTCCATCGAACGCGAGACGAAGTCGCGAGGTGCGAGATCCTTCAGCGTGGGGGCGTAGCGCTCCATGAAGCGTTCGCCGTTGCTGTTCAGCAGGATCGCGCCTTCGCCGCGGCAACCTTCCGTCAGCAGGACGCCGGCGCCGGCAACGCCGGTCGGGTGGAACTGCCAGAACTCCATGTCCTGCAGCGGGATGCCAGCGCGTGCGGCCATGCCGAGGCCGTCGCCGGTATTGATGAAGGCGTTGGTCGAAGCCGCGAAGATGCGGCCCGCACCGCCGGTGGCCAGCAGCACGGTCTTGGCCTGCAGGATGTGCAGGTCGCCGGTTTCCATTTCGAGTGCGGTCACGCCGACCACGTCGCCTTCGGCGTCGCGGATCAGGTCCAGCGCCATCCATTCGACGAAGAACTGCGTGCGTGCTTCGACGTTCTTCTGATAGAGCGTGTGCAGCATCGCGTGGCCGGTACGGTCGGCGGCCGCGCAGGCGCGCTGGACCGGCTTCTCACCGTAGTTTGCCGTGTGGCCGCCGAAGGGGCGCTGGTAGATGGTGCCGTCCGGGTTGCGGTCGAAGGGCATGCCGAAGTGCTCGAGCTCGTACACGACCTTCGGTGCTTCGCGGCACATGAACTCGATCGCGTCCTGGTCGCCGAGCCAGTCGGAGCCCTTGATCGTGTCGTAGAAGTGATAGTGCCAGTTGTCCTCGCTCATGTTGCCGAGGGAGGCGCCGACGCCGCCTTGCGCAGCGACCGTGTGCGAGCGGGTCGGGAACACTTTGGAGAGCACGGCCACGTTGAGGCCGGCGCGTGCGAGTTGCAGCGAGGCGCGCATGCCGGAGCCGCCGGCACCGATGATGACGACGTCGAACTTCCGCTTTGTGATTTGTTCTTTGGTGTAGGTCATGGGGTCAGGACTCCTGCCGGGCCGCCCCAAGGGAGGCCTCGCCCCCGCGGGGGGCAGCGATTACGTGAAACGAAAAGCTGGGGGGCATCAGACCCTCCAGAGCACTTGAATGGCCCAACCCGCGCACGCTACAAGCCAGACGATCGTGAAAACCTGGCACGCGAGGCGGATGCCGACTGGCTGGACGTAGTCCATCCAGATATCGCGCATGCCGACCCAGACGTGATAGAGCACCGAGGCGATCACCACGAAGGTGAGGACCTTCATCCATTGCGCGGCGAAGATGCCGGCCCACGCGTCGTAGCCGACCGGCCCGCGCGTGAATATCACCTGCGCGAGCAGGATGATGGTGAAGAGCGCCATCAAGGCGCCGGTGATGCGCTGGCTGAGCCAGTCGCGCATGCCGTAGTGCGCGCCGACGACGGTGCGCTTGGAGCCGTAGTTCACAGACATGTCGTGCTCCTTCTCAGTACAGGCCGAACAGCTTGGCGCCGAGGACGATGGTCAGCAGGATGCTGATCGCCAGCGTTGCGAGGGCCGAGCTGTGCCCGAATTCCTTGCTCACCGCGGCGTGGCTCACGTCCATCCACAAGTGCCGCAGGCCGGCGATGAAGTGATGGAGGTAGGCCCAGATCAATGCGAGCGCGACCAGCTTCAGAAACCAGCCCGGAACAAAACCAAGGCCGCTGTTGAAGGCGGCCTTGAAGCGGGCATACGAGATCTCGGAGGACACGGAGGTGTCGAACATCCAGATGATGAAGGGCAGCAACAGGAACATGAGGGCACCGCTCACGCGGTGCAGGATCGACACGAGGCCGGCCGGCGGAAGCCGATAGGTGGTCAGGTCGGTGAATGCGTTGATGTTGCGGAACTCGCGCCGCGCTGGTCTTGGTGGTGTGGCCATCTCTGTCATGGGGACTTTCAGTTTTTTTCGAGGGGCGGCTTGATCTGTAGCAGAAATGCAAACGACTCAAAATTCTATTGCAACGCAGCAGACTTGTTGCTCGCCCCCAGGCTTGCCACACTTCGTGTGGCCGCCCACCCCCTGCCGGGGGCGCTGCCAGAGGCCCGGCGGAGCCGGTTCCTCGGCCGCTCCGGTGGCGCCTGGTCATTTGCGGGCTTGCGAAATCATCCGAGTTCGTTTCTGTAGTGGTGGGTGTCGGTGCGATAGAGGCCGCGGCGCAGTTCCATGGGGGTGTCGTGATAGGTGTGTGCGACGCGCTCGACACTCAGGAGGGGTGTCGCGGTGGAGATGGCGAGCAGGGCGGCTTGTTCTTCGTCGGGGAGCACGGCGCGGATCTTCTCTTCGGCGCGCACCATGCGCACGCCGAATTCGGTCTCGAACAGCGAGTACATCGGACCATGCCATGCCGTAAGGCGCTCTGCGGTGAGGCCTTTGAAGGGGGCGCCGGGCAGCCAGAGGTCTTCGAGGATGGTCGGCGTACCGCGGTACGCGAGCACGCGCCGGACTTGCAGCACCGGATCGCCAGTTCGCAATGCGAGCGCACGTGCCACGTCGGCGGCGGCGCGCTGGCGGCGGCAATCGACGATCTCGCGCTCGGCAGGGCCTTCGCTGTCGACGTCGCCGCTGTCCGGCACCAGCTTCAGGAACCTGTACTGCACGTATTGCTCGGCGTGCGTCGCGACGAAGGTGCCCTTGCCCTGGCGGCGAACCACGAGGTTCTCGGCTGCGAGTTCGTCGATCGCCTTGCGTACGGTGCCCTGGCTCACGCGGAAGCGCGCGGCGAGGTCGATTTCGCTGGGGATCGGCTCTCCCGGCTTCCATTCGCCGGCATGCAGGCTCTGCAGGATCAGCGATTTGATCTGCTGGTAGAGCGGACTGAACGACGGTGTCGAGAGCTCCGCGATGGCTGTGGGGGAGGTGGTCATGGGGTACGTCGGCACACCGCGACGGTGTCTTCAAGTCGACATCTTATATAAGACATAAGACAGGCGCCATCGAATCCGCAAATCGGCATAAAATCAAAAACGGCCTGAAGCCCGGGGCCACTGTCCCGGGCCGACCTGGTGGCCGCACTCCGCGGCCGTGCACCGTTTCCCATCATTTCCTGGAGTTTTCCCATGAGCAAAAAGCCTGTTCGCGTTGCCGTCACCGGTGCCGCTGGCCAAATCGGTTACGCCCTGCTGTTCCGCATCGCCTCCGGCGAAATGCTCGGCAAGGACCAGCCGGTCATCCTGCAACTGCTCGAGATCCCGGACGAGAAGGCCCAGAAGGCGCTCAAGGGCGTCATCATGGAACTCGAGGACTGTGCATTCCCGCTGCTCGCAGGCGTAGTCCCCACCGGCGATCCGCTGGTCGCCTTCAAGGATGCCGACTACGCACTGCTGGTGGGTGCCCGTCCGCGCGGCCCTGGCATGGAGCGCGCCGACCTGCTGGCCGCCAACGCCCAGATCTTCACGGCACAAGGCAAGGCGCTGGACCAGGTCGCGAGCCGCAACGTCAAGGTACTGGTGGTCGGCAACCCCGCCAACACCAATGCCTACATCGCGATGAAGAGCGCACCGAGCCTGCCGCGAAAGAACTTCACCGCCATGCTGCGCCTCGACCACAACCGCGCTGCCAGCCAGATCGCCGCCAAGACCGGCACTGCCGTGGGCGACATCGAGAAGCTCACCGTCTGGGGCAATCATTCGCCTACGATGTACGCCGACTACCGCTTTGCCACCGTCGGCGGCAAGAGCGTCAAGGACCTCATCAACGACCAGGTCTGGAATGCCGACGTGTTCCTGCCGACCGTCGGCAAGCGCGGTGCAGCGATCATCGAGGCACGCGGCCTGTCGTCGGCCGCCTCGGCCGCCAACGCCGCCATCGACCACATGCGCGACTGGGCCCTGGGCTCGAACGGCAAGTGGGTCACGATGGGCATCCCGTCGGATGGCCAGTACGGCATTCCGAAGGACGTGATCTTCGGCTTTCCGGTCACCACCGAAAACGGCGAGTACAAGCTGGTCGAAGGCCTCGACATCGACGCATTCAGCCAGGAGCGGATCAACAAGACGCTCAAGGAACTGCAAGATGAACAGGCCGGCGTCGCGCATCTGCTCTAAGTAAGCATTTCGAATGCTCGACTGGAATCCCGCGCTCTATCGTCGCTTCGAGGACGAGCGCACGCGCCCGGCGGCAGAGCTGCTGGCGCGCGTTCCGCTGACCGAAGCGGCCCATGTGGTCGATCTCGGTTGCGGCCCGGGCAATTCCACCGAGCTGCTCGTGCAGCGTTTTGCCGGCGCTGCCGTTGTCGGCACCGACAACTCCGAGGCCATGCTGGCGAGCGCGCGTGAGCGGCTGCCGCAAGCCCGCTTCGAATGCAGCGACATCGCGACCTGGCAGCCCGAGGTGCCGCCCGATCTCATCTACGCCAATGCCGCCCTCCAATGGGTGCCCAACCACGAGGCGCTGATACCGAGGCTCTTCGCCGCGCTGGCACCGGGCGGCGTGCTGGCGATCCAGATGCCCGACAACCGTCAGGAGCCGACGCATCGCCTGATGCGCGAGGTCGCGGCCGAGGCGCCTTGGGCTATTGCCATCGGCAACGCCGACAAGCTGCGCACGCTACTGCTGTCGATCGACGGTTACTACGACCTGCTTGCTGGCGATGCAGCCAAGGTCGATGTCTGGCGCACTGCCTATCACCACCCCATGGCCTCCGCGGCCGCCATCGTCGAATGGGTGAGCGGCACCGGGCTGAAGCCCTTCGTCGATCGCCTGACGCCCGAATTGCGTAGCAGCTACCTGGCCGAGTACGAAAAACGCATCGCGACGGCCTATCCGCCGCGCAGCGACGGCCGCTTGCTGCTGGCCTTCCCGCGCATGTTCATCGTGGCGCAGCGGAAGGCGTGAGCACCGAATGAGCGCATCACAATCCCCTGGCCTTCATCCACGCGAGGTGCTGCTCGGCGCGCAGGCCGGCGCGGTGGTGCTGCCTGTCTGCGACCACTACAGCGGTGTCGAAGCGCGCATGCGCAAGAGCCTTGCGCTGCAGGCCGAGATGGCGGCGGAGTTCGGCGCGTGCGTCTTCGATGTGACGCTCGACTGCGAGGATGGCGCTCCGGTAGGTGGCGAGGCTGAGCATGCAGCGCTGGTTGCCGAACTTGCGCTGTCCGCGGCATCCGGCATGCGCGTTGGCGCGCGGGTCCATCCGGTCGATCATCCCAGCTTTGCAGGCGACGTCATCACGATCGCTGGGCGCGCCGGTCATCGCCTGAGCCATCTGATGGTGCCCAAGGTCGAGTCGATCGACGACGTTCGCGATGCGGTCGAAGCGCTCGATGCCGCCGGCGCCGAAGCGCTCCCCTTGCATGTGCTGATCGAATCCCCGCTGGCTGTTCATCGCGCCTTCGAGATCGCCGCACACCCGCGCGTGCAGTCGCTCAGTTTCGGCTTGATGGATTTCGTGTCGTCCCACGGTGGCGCGATTCCAGCCGAGGGCATGGGCGCCGCAGGGCAGTTCTCGCACCCCTTGGTTGTGCGCGCCAAACTGGACATCGCTTCCGCCGCCCATGCATATGGCAAGGTGCCCTCGCACTGCGTCGTGACCGAGTTCAACGACATCGAGGCGATGCGTGCCGCGGCAAGAAAAGCGGCCAGCGAATTCGGCTACACGCGCATGTGGAGCATCCACCCGAACCAGATCCGCCCGATCCTCGAGGCTTTTGCGCCCGACGACCGGCAGATTCAAATCGCTACAAAAATCACCGCTGCTGCCGCTTCGGCGGCGTGGGCGCCGGTCAGCATCGATGGCACATTGCATGACCGCGCCAGTTACCGCCATTTCTGGCAGGTTCTGGAGCGGGCGCACGCCACGGGCCGCACTTTGCCTCCCGAAGCGCAAGCGTGGTTTGCGCCCTCTTCATCCTGAAACCCAACTCTCGAAAGAATCTCCACCATGAAGACAATTGCGCTGATCGCCGCCGCTGCCTTGGCAATCCCGCTGGCAGCAACGGCCCAGACCGCCACGCCGCCGCAGGGCAACAAGCCGAAAGTCACCCACAAGGTGCTGCCCAAGAAGATTGTCAAGAAGCTGGAAGAAAAGCAGCCGATCGTCGAGGAGACCGATGTCACCTTGACCGCCGAGGACCTGAAGGTCGCCGAACGTGTCTACACGGGCATGATCAAGTGCGAGCTCGGCGCCAGCGTCGACATCGTGGCCGACGTGAAGAAGCCCGGCTTCTTCACGCTGACGCACGCCAACGTTCGCTATCGCCTGCACCCGGTCGAAAGCCGCACGGGCGCGATCCGCCTGGAAGACCCGCGCCAGGGCGCCATGTGGCTGCAACTGGGCAACAAGTCCATGTTGATGAGCCAGAAGCAGGGCCTGCGTCTCGCTGACGAGTGCCAGGCCGCCAAGCAGGCGGAGTTCGCTGAAGACATGAAGAAGAACCCGCCCAAGAGCCTGTTCGACGATTCGGCGTCCACGACCAAGCAGTAAGTCAAGGCGCGGCTCTTGCTTGTCGCGGGAGCCGCCCGCCCATTTGTGTTTCCGGAGAAAAGAAGATGTTGCAAGCCTACGTTGACCATGTCGCCGAGCGCGCCGCGCTCGGCATCCCGCCCCTGCCGCTCACTGCCAAGCAGACCGCCGAGCTGATCGAGCTCATGAAGTCGCCGGCCGTTGCCGACGCCGAGTTCCTGCTCAACCTGCTGACGCACCGCGTGCCCGCGGGCGTGGACGACGCGGCCAAGGTCAAGGCGAGCTATCTGGCCGCCGTGGCGCATGGCACCGAAAAGAGCCTGCTGCTGACGCGCGCTCGCGCGACCGAACTGCTCGGCACCATGCTCGGCGGCTACAACATTGGACCCCTGGTGGACCTGCTGGACGATGCCGAAGTCGGTGCCGTCGCGGCCGAAGGCCTCAAGAAGACGCTGCTGATGTTCGACCAGTTCCACGACGTCAAGGAAAAGGCCGACGCGGGCAATGCCAACGCAAAGGCGGTGCTGCAAAGCTGGGCCGATGCCGAATGGTTCACCAGCCGTCCTGAAGTGCCGGAAAGCATCACCGTCAGCATCTTCAAGGTGGCGGGCGAAATCAACACCGACGACCTGTCGCCCGCGCCGGACGCGACGACGCGTCCGGACATCCCCATGCACGCACTCGCGATGCACAAGAACGCGCGCCCCGGCATCGTTCCCGAGGAAGACGGCAAGCGCGGCCCGGTGAAGTTCATCGAAGACCTGCGCGCGCGCGGCCACCTGGTGGCCTACGCCGGCGACGTGGTCGGCACGGGCTCGTCGCGCAAGAGCGCAACCAACTCGGTTCTGTGGTTCACCGGCGAGGACATCCCCTACGTGCCGAACAAGCGCTTCGGCGGCGTCTGCCTGGGCGGCAAGATCGCCCCGATCTTCTACAACACGATGGAAGACTCCGGCGCGTTGCCGATCGAGCTCGACGTCAGCCAGATGAACATGGGCGACGTCGTCGAACTGCGTCCCTACGAAGGCAAGGCGCTCAAGGACGGCAAGGTGATCGCCGAGTTCTCCGTCAAGAGCGACGTGCTGTTCGACGAAGTGCGTGCTGGCGGCCGCATTCCGCTGATCATCGGACGCGGCCTTACGGCCAAGGCGCGTGAGGCGCTGGGCCTGCCCGCCTCGACGCTGTTCCGCCTGCCGGTCAGCCCGG
This sequence comes from Variovorax sp. P5_A3, assembly GCF_056400665.1. Classification (NCBI taxonomy): domain Bacteria; kingdom Pseudomonadati; phylum Pseudomonadota; class Betaproteobacteria; order Burkholderiales; family Comamonadaceae; genus Variovorax; species Variovorax sp. P5_A3. The sequence goes on from NZ_JBFUKW010000026.1 coordinate 9,774, forward strand.
TCGACACCAAGAAGGGCTTCTCTCTCGCTCAGAAGATGGTCGGCCGTGCCTGCGGTCTGCCGGAAGGCCAGGGCGTGCGCCCCGGCACCTACTGCGAGCCGAAGATGACCTCGGTCGGCAGCCAGGACACCACCGGCCCGATGACCCGCGACGAACTGAAGGACCTGGCCTGCCTGGGCTTCAGCGCCGACCTCGTGATGCAATCGTTTTGCCACACGGCGGCGTACCCGAAGAAGGTCGACGTCAAGATGCACCACGAACTGCCAGAGTTCATGGCAACGCGCGGCGGCGTCTCGCTGCGTCCGGGCGACGGCGTGATCCACAGTTGGCTCAATCGCCTGCTGACGCCTGACACGGTCGGCACGGGCGGCGACAGCCACACGCGCTTCCCGATCGGCATCAGCTTCCCGGCGGGTTCGGGCCTCGTGGCCTTCGCGGCTGCGACCGGCGTGATGCCGCTCGACATGCCCGAATCGGTGCTGGTGCGCTTCAAGGGCAAGATGCAGCCGGGCGTGACCTTGCGCGACCTGGTCAACGCGATCCCGCTTTACGCGATCAAGCAAGGCCTGCTGACGGTCGAGAAGAAGGGCAAGAAGAACATCTTCTCGGGCCGCATCCTCGAAATCGAAGGTCTGCCGGACCTCAAGGTCGAACAGGCCTTCGAACTCAGCGACGCCTCGGCAGAACGTTCGGCCGCTGGCTGCACAGTGCACCTGAACAAGGAACCGATCATCGAATACATCAACAGCAACATCACGCTGATGCGCTGGATGATCGCCGAAGGCTACGCCGATGGCCGCACGCTGGCCCGCCGCATCGCCGCACAGGAAGCCTGGCTGAAGGACCCGCAGCTGCTCAAGGGCGACGCCGACGCCGACTACGCCGCCGTGATCGAGATCGACCTGGCCGACATCCACGAGCCGATCGTGGCCTGCCCGAACGATCCTGACGACGTGAAGACGCTGTCGGATGTGGCCGGCGCCGCGATCGACGAAGTCTTCATCGGTTCGTGCATGACCAACATCGGCCACTTCCGCGCAGCGTCGAAGCTGCTCGAAGGCAAGCGCGACATTCCCGTCAAGCTGTGGATCGCGCCACCGACCAAGATGGATGCGCAGCAACTGACCGAGGAAGGCCACTACGGCGTGTTCGGCAATGCCGGCGCGCGCACCGAGATGCCCGGCTGCTCGCTGTGCATGGGCAACCAGGCACAGGTGCGAGAGGGCGCGACGGTGATGTCGACCAGCACGCGCAATTTCCCGAACCGGCTGGGCAAGAACGCCAACGTGTACCTCGGCAGCGCCGAGCTCGCCGCCATCTGCTCACGCCTCGGCCGCATCCCGACCCGCGAGGAGTACATGACCAACGTCGGCGTGCTCGACGCTTCCAGCGAACAGATCTACCAGTACCTGAACTTCGACAAGATCGACGAGTACAAGGACATCGCTGCGTCCGTCGCTGCCTGACAGCATCGATGCCGCGATCAAGCCCCGCCATGGCGGGGCTTTTTTTCGTCAGGCCGGTGGCTCGGCCAGCGCTGCGAGCGCCTTCGCTGTCTGCGCATCGGCCGGGAAGAATGACTCCACCGCCAGCTCCTGCAGGGTGACGTCGACCGGTGTGCCGAAGATCGTGGTGGTGCTGATGAAGCTCAGCAAGCCGCTGGGCGTCACGAGCTGGAACGGCACGACCACATTGGCAAGCTCGCCGCCGGCCGCCGGCGTGTCGTGGCTGACACTGGGAACCGGATAGGCGGCCAGTTCGTCGTGCAACGCAGCCAGTGTGGCATCGCCGGTGGCGGCAATCTGCTGCTGCAGCCGTTCGAGCAGGTGCGCGCGCCATTGCGCCAGGTTGGCGATCCGCGAGGCCAGGCCCTCCGGGTGCAGGCTGAGCCGGAGCACGTTGATCGGCGGCTTGAGGAGTTCGGGCGCCGCCCCGGCCATCAGCAAGGGCACCAGGGCGTTGTGCGCCACCAGGTTCCAGTGGCGATCCACCGCCAGCGCCGGAAAGGGCTCGTGGCCCTTGAGCACCAGATCGACCGCCCGCCGCGCCGCCGCCAGTGCCGGATCGTCCAGCGAGCGCTGGCGATACATCGGCGCGTAGCCAGCCGCGACCAGCAGGGCGTTGCGTTCCCGCAGCGGCACCTCGAGCCGCTCCGCGAGGCGCAGCACCATCTCGCGGCTGGGCTCGGCGCGGCCGGTCTCGACGTAGCTGAGATGCCGCGTCGAAACCTGTGCTTCGTTGGCCAGATCGAGCTGGCTGAGCCGGCGATGCTGGCGCCAGTGGCGAAGATGGGTTCCGAACGGATCGGCGGCGGTCGGCGGGGCGCTTTGGATGCTCATGGGCAGCATCCTAGTGAAGGCCGGAGGAGATGCCATGACCTCTCACGTCATGCCTGTACCGATGTCATCGAACCCTGCTATCTTTGAGGAGCTTCCACGAAACACAAGGAGTTTCCTCATGGCCAAAGAACCGGCACACGCCTTTGCCCCGATGCTGAAAACCTTCAGGACTGCTTCGGGCAAGTCCGGCAAGTACTGGTCGCTCAAGGAACTCGCCAAGCAGTATCCCAACGTCGACAAGCTGCCGGTGTCGATCCGTATCGTTCTCGAATCGGTGCTGCGCAATTGCGACGGCCAGAAGGTCACTGCGGAACACGTCGAGCAACTCGCGAACTGGTCACCCAATGCCGAGCGCACGGACGAGGTGCCTTTCGTCGTGACACGCGTGGTGCTGCAGGACTTCACCGGGGTACCTCTCCTGGCCGACCTGGCCGCGATGCGCAGCGTGGCGCAGTCGCTGGGCAAGTCGCCCAAGACCATCGAGCCCCTCGTGCCCGTGGACCTCGTGGTCGACCACTCGGTGATGGTGGACTACTACGGCACGCCCAAGGCACTCGACCTCAACATGAAGCTCGAGTTCCAGCGCAACAACGAACGCTACCAGTTCATGAAATGGGGTATGCAGGCCTTCGACACCTTCGGCGTGGTGCCGCCCGGATTCGGCATCGTCCACCAGGTCAACCTCGAATACTTTGCGCGCGGCGTGTACAAGAGCCCGCACGACAAGGGCGACCCGCCGGTCTACTACCCCGATTCGCTGGTCGGCACCGACAGCCACACGACGATGATCAACGGCATCGGCGTCGTCGGCTGGGGCGTCGGGGGCATCGAGGCCGAGGCCGCGATGCTGGGCCAGCCGGTCTACATGCTCACGCCGGACGTGGTTGGTTTCGAACTCACCGGCAAGCTGCGCGAGGGGGTGACGGCGACCGACCTGGTCCTCTACGTCACCGCCATCCTGCGTGGCGAGAAGGTGGTCGGCAAGTTCGTCGAGTTCTTTGGCCCGGGTGCTGCTTCCATTGCCGTGCCCGACCGCGCGACCATCGGCAACATGGCGCCCGAATACGGCGCGACCATGGGCTTCTTCCCGGTCGACGAAATGACTGTCGCCTATTTCAAGGGCACCGGCCGCACCGACGCCGAGATCGAGCGCTTCGAGGCCTACTACAAGGCGCAGGGATTGTTCGGCATGCCGGCGCCCGGCGAGCTTGAATACACCAAGGTCGTCAAGCTCGACCTGGGCACCGTTTCGCCGAGCCTGGCCGGTCCCAAGCGGCCGCAGGATCGCATCGACCTGGGGCACCTGGCGACCAAGTTCTCCGAGCTGTACAGCAAGCCGAACGAGGCCAATGGCTTCAACCAGCCGGCCGACACGCTGAAGATGCGCTACCCGCTGACCCAAGGTGGCAGCGACGGTGAGCAGGAAATTGCACCGCCGCCGCCCGGCGCACCCAGGCAGGTGGAGGAGATGGTCGCGAATCGCTCGACCAAGGCCGCAGCCCATGTGGGCGCGACCGCGCCGGCCGCGCCCAAGGGCCAGGTGACGATCGGCAACGGCGACGTGCTGATCGCCGCCATCACCTCCTGTACCAACACCTCGAATCCGAGCGTGATGCTGGCCGCTGGCCTGCTGGCGAAGAAGGCGGTCGAGGCCGGCCTCACGGTCAAGCCGCACGTCAAGACCTCGCTGGCCCCCGGTTCGCGCATCGTGACCGAGTACCTCGAGAAGGCCGGCCTGCTGCCGTACCTCGAGAAACTGGGCTTCTACCTGGCCGGCTATGGCTGTACGACCTGCATCGGCAACGCGGGCGACCTCACGCCCGAGATCAACGAGGTCATCACCAAGAACAACCTGATCGGCGCTGCGGTGCTGTCGGGCAATCGCAACTTCGAGGCCCGCATCCATCCCAACCTCAAGGCGAACTTCCTGGCCTCGCCGCCGCTGGTGGTGGCCTATGCGATCGCAGGCAATGTGATGGTCGACCTGATGACCCAGCCAGTGGGCAAGGGCAAGAAGGGCCAGGACGTGTACCTCGGCGACATCTGGCCCAGCATGAAGGAGATCGATGACAACCTGCGCTTCGCGATGAACGCGAAGGCCTTCCGCCAGAACTACGAGCAGATCAAGGACAACCCGGGCAAGCTGTGGAGCAGCATCAAGGGCACGGCGGGCCAGGTCTACGACTGGCCCAAGTCCACCTACATCGCCGAGCCTCCGTTCTTCGAGGGCTTCAAGATGAAGCCGCACGCGGCGGACGCCGGCTTCACGGGCGCGCGCATCATGGCGCTGTTCGGCGACTCGATCACGACCGATCACATCTCGCCGGCAGGCTCCATCAAGGAAAGCTCGCCGGCCGGCATCTGGCTCAAGGCGCACGGCGTATCGAAGGCAGACTTCAATAGTTACGGTTCGCGCCGCGGCAACCATGACGTGATGATGCGCGGCACCTTCGCGAATGTGCGCATCAAGAACCTCATGATTCCCGCCGGGCCGGACGGCTCGCGCGAGGAGGGCGGCCTGACGCTCTTCCAGCCGGGCAACGAGAAGATGTTCATCTACGACGCGGCCATGAAGTACATGAAGCAGGGCGTACCGACGGTGGTCTTCGGCGGCGAGGAATACGGCACCGGGTCCTCGCGCGACTGGGCCGCCAAGGGCACGCAGTTGCTGGGCATCAAGGCCGTGGTCGCGCGCAGCTTCGAGCGCATCCACCGCGCCAACCTGGTCGGCATGGGTGTGCTGCCGCTGCAGTTCCGCGGTGCCGATTCGTGGGAGAGCCTCGGCCTCACGGGCGACGAGAAGATCGACGTGGTCATCGGCGGAGAACTCAAGCCGCAGATGGATGTGAAGATCGTCGTTCATCGTCCGGACGGCAGCCACCAGGAGGCGACGGTCCGGCTTCGCATCGACACGCCGATCGAAGTCGACTACTACAAGCACGGCGGGATCCTGCCGTTTGTGCTGCGCCAACTGCTCGCCGCGTAGGCGGTATAGCGGGCGCCTTCGCCGGCGCCCGCGTCAGATATCCAAGGCGGGAATCTCCACCTTGGGTAGCAGGCGCTCCGTGAAGTAGCGGTCCTGGTAGTAGCGGATCTTTTCGCACATCACGGGATGAGGAATGCCTTCGTACAGGAAGACCTCCTTCTCCGGCCCCATGGCCTTCAGCTCCTGCGGCAACATCAAGGCTCGCCGTTCCTCGGTATGGCTGCGCGAGACGTCGCCCCGGCTTCGCGTCAGGTTCTGCTTGCGCACGGTCGTGTAGCCCAGCATGTCGGAGTAGTCGTTCGCGTCTTGCTGCTCGCGCGGCGCAAAGACGATCTGCAAGGCATGGTTGGTGATCAGGGTGCGCCCGACTTCCTTGCCATAGGTCGCGTCGAGCTGTGCCACGCTCTGGATGATGGGCAGCAGCCGGATGTTGTAGCCGGCCATGTACGACACGGCGCTCGCAATGATCTCCACCTTGCCGATGGCCGTGAATTCGTCCATCAACAACAGGCACTGATGTTTCAGGGCCGGATTGTTCTGTGGCAACTCGCGGGTGTTGAGATTGATCAACTGGCTGAAGAAGAGGTTCACGATCAACCGGCTCTCCGCCAGCTTGTTGGGCTGGATGCCGATGTAGATCGTCATCTTCCTGCGCCGCACATCCGTCAGGAGGAAATCATCGGCACTGGTCGCTGCATCGAGCACCGGATTGATCCAGGCGTTGAGCGGCTCCTTGAACGAACCCAGGATCGACGCAAAGGTCTCGTTCGCCTGCGACAGCAGGTTCGCAAAGGCTGATCTCGCGGGGTCGCTCAGGAAGGGCTGCCCGGCGAGGCGCTGGTAGAACTCGCGAAGGTCACCACCGTCGCCCGACGACAGCCGGTAGACGTTGCCCAACGTGCGCGCAACTCGAATCTCATCCGCGAGCCTGTTCCTTTCGTCGTCCTCCCATTTCTCGAAGAGGTACAACGTAAAGGCCATGAAGGCGTTGCGAGCCTGGCTGACCCAGAATTTCTGGTCGTCCGATCCGTCCGGGTAGAGCATCGTCGCGATGCCCATCAGGTCGGACACGCGGAAGGCGGGGTCGGTCGAGACGTAGCTCAAAGGATTCCAGCGATGTGTTCGGCGGTCTTCCGCGAACGGGTTGAACAGGAATACGACTTGGCCCTGGCTGGCTCGCCAGCCGCTGGTGAGTTCGTAGTTCTCCTGCTTGATATCGAGGACCACCATGGATTCCTGGTAGTCCAGCAGATTGGGTATCACCACGCCCACGCCCTTGCCAGAGCGCGTCGGCGCAGCCAGGATCACGAACTGCTGGCCGCCAAGGCGAAGCAGTTCATTCCTGAATTTGCCGACCAGGATGCCGTCGCTTGACGGATTGAACATCCCGCATCGCTTCAGATCGCCGGCGTTTGCGAAGCGGGCATCGCCATGAATCGAAGGCGCCTTCCTCCGGGCGAGCAGGAGCAGCGAAGCGAACCAGAGCGCGAGCGGCAGGCCGAACCCCACATAGCCGGCCCAACGGATGCGGCCGGCATAGGTTTGTACCTGCGGTAAATCCAGCGCCCTGACGTAGGCCAGGTAGGTGTCCCACTGGAGGGATGCCGTGCCGAGCTTGAGCAATAGCAGAGTGCCGAACCCTGCGAGGTAGTTGCCTGCGACGACAGCCCCCAGGCACAGGCCCATGGCCGCGCACCATTTGATTTTGTTCACGAGACTTTCCTCCAATGGATGCCGTGAACAACTTCAGTGGCCGTGTGCCAGAGAGGGCTGGCTATGCTGGTGCGATGTTGGATGTGGTTGGAGTGCCGGCTGCTGCACTGCCCGATCCCACGCCTGAGTGCTCGCGGTGACCGGCGTGTCGAGGGACTCGACTGTCGGCACGCTGGCGACTTGCCTGAACGGCGAATTCAAGCCGCCTTGCACTGCAAACACCTTGGAGGCATCGGTGCTCAGCGACACGTGATCGATGCGATTCAATCCGTCGCCGCGAGCTGCAACCACGAGCGCGGCAGCCAGGTTGTCGCTGCGCTCGTCAGGCGCACGGCCGGCCCTGGCGTCCATAAGGTGGACGCCGCGTTGTGCTTGCTTGAACATTGCATGCTCAGTGTGGGCGGGCTCGTCGAGCCGCGTTGCCGTCTTGGTTGAAGGTGGGCGGGGTTCCAGCGCCAGCATGAATTCTGGCGTGAGCTTTTCTTGCCATTCGGCGAAGCGGGCCTTGCGAACTTTCAAGCCGTTCTCGCCGCCATTGACCAGGTACGTGGCCTTGGTGACATCTTCTGGTGCAACGCTGTGCACCTTCTTGACCCAGTACCACACCGCGATCTTCGATGCGTTCTCAGGATCGGCCGCCAGATCGGGACGGTTGACAAGATCCAGTCCCAGCGCCTCGCCCGCCTCGCGGTAGTTGTACTTTCCGGTCAACTGCACGAAGCCGCGACCGCGGTACTTGTATCCGTCGCCGGGCTCGGAATTGCCCATCCTTCCGCCGTACATCAGATCGGCCAACCTTTCCGGATTCCCTCGGAGCGCTTCCTCGCGCGCGGCCTCCAGGGCTTCCGGGCCTTCGCTGCGCGCTGACTTGACAGGGATCTGACCGATGTTCTTGGTGTAGCGAAAGCTCTCCTCCAACTGCTTCAGCCCGCCGGATTCAGCAGTCAGCTGGGCCATGAAGTTGGCCAGTTCCCTTGGCGATTTGATGCCCGCAGCCATGGCGTCCCGCATCAACTGCGTCTCGCGACTTGTCGTCATGTGTTCCTTCCTGTATTCCTGTGTTGCGACGAAGCGTCCTTCCCTTCCTCATGGCAAGGGGTCATCAGGGAAATTCAACGGCGGGCAAGGTCGATGGGTCAAAACTGCCGAATGTCGCCAACCCGAAATCCTTTGTGGTCCAGGTGGCATCCTTGGATTCCTTGGTGATGTTGTCGCCGACTCCGCGTTGGACTTTCTCGAGAATCCAGGTCTTCTGCCCGTCCGCGTACTTGAAGGCGAACTCGTTCCACCAGCGCCATCGGGAGCCGCCTTCCGTTACCAAGGTAAATCCATCCTTGTCGATGCGCGCGTAGCCGAAAGGGTCGCCCAAGACGCCTCCACAACTCTCGCAAGGAACGATCCGGTCGTTCTGTGCGGCCCTTTGCAGGTGTCCGTTGGCGTCCCGAATCAGCAACACCACGGTTCTCGGCCGGCGATCGTTCGCAACCTTGTCCGTACTCGCCGGGTTCAACACGACGAGCAGATCCGGGCGACCATCGCCGTTCAGATCGCCATTCACCGATTTGAGGATCGTGGCCCGGTCGATGCCGGCGACGTGCAGGTCGTCAAGGTCCGAAGGCTGGGGTGATGTCGAAGACGAAGCCGGTACCGCCGCCTTGTGTTCCGAGGACGAGGGCGCCGCCGATGCCGTAGACGGGACGTTGCCGCAGGCACCCAGAAGAAGGGACAGCGCGAGGATGGAAGGAAAGGAACGGGGAGTCTTCATCTGATGAAAGAGGTGGGTTGAGGGAATTGATGGGATCAGTGAGGCACGGGCACCGATGTCCCGTCGCCATTTGGGTATCACCACGCCCACGCCGACGGCCCCACCCCATTTCTCGCCTGGGCCATGAAGTTGGCCATCTCTGTCGGGGACTTGATGCCCGCAGTCATGGCGTCGTGTATCAGTTGCGTCTCGCGATGTGCTGTCATGCGGCTCTCCCTGGCCTAGTAGTTTTTAGTGAACGACTGTCTTCTTGGCAAAGCGTCAAGGCAGGCTCGCTGGGTCGAAGCTCCCGAACGTCGTCGACCCGAAGTCCTTTGTGGTCAATCTGATCTCTTTGTTCTGGCCGGTTATCGTGTCGCCGTCCCCCTGTCGGACTTCCACGAGAACCCAGGTCTTCTGCCCGGCTGAGTATTTGAATGCGAACTTGTTCCACCACCGTTCGCGGGAGCCGCCTTCGGTCATCAAGGTGAATCCATCGTTGTCGATGCGCGCGTAGCTGAAAGGGTCGCCCAAGAGGCCGCCGCAACTCGCACAAGGAACGATCAGGTCGTTCTGTGCGGCCCTTTGCAGGTGTCCGTCGGCATCCCGAATCAGCAGCAGCACTGTTCGGGGCCGGCGATCGGTCGCGGCTTTGTCCGTATCCGCCGGATTCAACACGACGAGTAAATCCGGTCGACCATCGCCATTCAGATCGCCAATGACGGAGCTGAGAATGGCGGTGCGGTCGATGCCGGCGACGCGCAGGTCGTCTAGGTCCGAAGGCTGGAGTGCTGCCGATGACGAAGCGGGTACCGCCGCCCTGTGTTCCGAGGACGAGGGCGCCGCCGATGCCATAGACGGGACGTTGCCGCAGGCACCCAGAAGAAGGGACAGCGCGAGGATGGAAGGAAAGGAAAGGGAAGTCTTCATCTGATGAAAAGGCGGGTTGAGGAAGTTGATGGGATCAGTGAGGTATGGGCACCGACGTCCCGTCGCCATTGCCATTCCAGTCGCCGCTGGTCATGGCTTGGGGGCAAACGGTCAGGTACTCCGCGAAGGCTTGGGTGTCGTCGTTCGTCCAACTCCGCCCGTATTGGTTGGGTGGATTGCATGCGCCGGTGAGCATCCAGTTGCCGGTGAAAGGCGGCAGCGGCTTCCAGCACGGAACGAGGATCCTTTGCCCGTAGGTGCAGAAGACGAATGGATCGTTGGTCCTGTGCTGCAGCTCCTGATAGAAGCCCTGTGCGTTCGCTGCGGTGCAGAAAGCCGCCGCCAGGAACATCCATTTGCGCACCGACCCTATTGAGTTTCGGGTCTGCGTCGTGCCGCTCATCGGTCGATGCCCAGTTTCAGCTGGCCGTCGGCGCTGGCGCGTCTTGATGCATCCAGAGCGGTCTTGAGAGCCACGCCGCTCACCACGCCGGCGGCAGAGTCGACGAGGGAGCCCAGACCGCCCGTCGGCATTCCGCTCGTGGCCGCATTGGCCCGATGGGTCAGTTGGTTGTTCAGATGGTCGATGCGCGCCTGATACGCGTGGTGCGCCGCTTCCATTTGCTGCCGGTCGAGGACTGCAAGCGTCTGAAGGGCGAGGATCTGGTTGGTGTTGTCCTCGAGCTTGCCGAAGTCGGTGGCCGTCAGTTGCCTGCGCGCATCGACCAGTTCGGTCAGACGTCGATGGCGCGTGCTGGTGTTGTCGTACATGGTTTTCATGTACATGTACCGCGCGTTCATCGTCTCGACGAGTTCCGTGCAGATGGCTTGCTGCAAAGTCGCGACCTGGCCGCATCGTTCGGTGTCACGGGCAAGCTGCAACTCAACCAATGGCTGCGGGGGATCATCGACCCGAGCTCCCGGCGAGTCGGTGGCTCCGATGTCGAATCGCCTGTCCAGCAGATGAATGCTCCTGCTGATCGTCGCGCCGTTCGCGTCACTGGGCGTTCCCAGCACGTCGATGGCGCTCTTGAGCCTTTCGTTGGCGGTTTCGAGCTTGTCGTTGGCGCTCTCGTCGATGACGGACCATTGCGCACGTGCTGGAGACAGTCCCAGTGCAAGAGCGAATGCAAGCAGGGCGAAAACAGTGGTCTTCATGAAGCGTCGGGATTGTTCTTGGGATAGGCACGACCCGAACAACGCAAGGCGGCGTCACAGTTGCCGTACTTGCTGGTGCATTGCGCCTGAGCCTTCGATTTCGCAGTGGCCGGATCCTTGTCCACTGCGGTTTCCACGAGCGGCCGGTTGTCCGCTGGCCAAGCGATGCCCGCGCAGCTGTTCTCGAAAGTCTTGATGACCCTGCAGCCATCGCACGTGGCGAGCACAGCGGTCTTGGCTGCGGCTTCGTTGGACAAGTCGTAAGCGGCCTTTACCTGGTTTCCGCTCGAAGCGATCGCCCCCCAATACTTGCGGTTGTCCCCCTGAGCAGATGCCTTTTCCAGATCGCCCGTAGAGGCTTGCTTCGCGCGGTCGTTGATGGACGGGTTGAACCAATCGCCGGCACAGATCGCTCGGCTCAGCAGCACGCACCGTCCGGCGACGGCCGTCTCGTTGCATTTTTTTATCGCGTAACTCTCGGCTGCATCGGGACCGTTGGCTTGGGCTTGTGCGATGTTTCCGACCATGTCGATCGCGTAGGCCATGCATGCGTTGCTAAATCCCCCCAGCGAACGGCAGGAACCATTGCCGCCTTCGGCACACGATGCCATGGCGGCCTTTTCCGCCTCTTGCATCGAGTCATGGTTGACTGCCCAACTCACCGCGCGATCGCCATTGATGGCATAGGCCCCCCAACGTTCCGCCCAGACGATGCGAGGTCCCGACGGACGACTCTCGAGGCCGGCAAAAGGCTGACAGATGGGGATGACGGCGCCCCCTCTGTTCTGCTGACCCACCATGCGCTGTCCTTGCGGACACGGCCCTTCTGCCCAGGCCGTTGACATGCACATCGAGCCCAGGAGACTCAGCAATGCGAGGTTTCTTCTCTGTTTCATGCGACTCCTTCGAACGTTCTGGAAAGGGGAGGAAACTGCTTGACGGCGTCGTCGGGAGGAGGCGCTGCGGCAGGTCTTCCGTGAAGTCCAGGAGGGGCATGATGTGGAATGCCACCCTGCGGCATGCGCCCTTGCGCCACCATCTGGGCATCACGCGCGGCACCGCTCGACCCAACGCTTCCGAAAGCTGAATACGACATGAAGCTCCCCAGCGTCCCCTGAAAAAACGCCGCAGCCATCGGCGGCGCACTCACGATCAGCGTGGTCAGGATCAACCCGAGGCCGCCTTGCTGCAACGCCATGGACGTGATGCCTTCGCTTGCAGCGACGGCGCCGCCGAAGTCCCCGGCGTCCGCCAGCAATACCGCGTACTTGGCTAGGAACGCCGCCGCGACAGACTGGATCACGTTGTTCGCCAGCCCGACCATGAAGCTGAGGACGGCCAGGGAAAAGACCGTGCCGATGCCATAGAGCAGCCACTTGCTGAACAGCGATTTGGTCTGCTCAAACAACAGGCAGACGATGAACAGCGGCCCGAAGCCCACGAACAGGGCAATGGCGATCTTGTTGAGCAGCAGGATGGATCCACCCACCACGCCGGGTCCGGCAATGCCGATGCCCGAGAACCATTTGGCGCGATCCTTTGCGCTGTCCACGGACGGGTCGCCGCCGCCGGCCAGCGTGTCGATGGCCGAGAGCATGCCTTGCATGTAAGCGAGGTTCTTGTCGATGCTCTGGTAGGGACTGTCCGTGTTCCGGGAGACCAGCGCCGTGATGGCACTGGCCGTGCCGTCCGTCAGGGTCCAGTAAAGGGAGGGGGATGCGGTTGCAGCGCCGGTGGCAATGCTCAGGATGAGCGTGGCCTTGAGCGAGTCCCCGACCAGGGACATCATCGGCTGCTGTGTACGTCCGCTGATGATGCGAAAGCCCTGGAAGACGATCCAGATCGACAGCAGCGTCAACCCGATGGCACCGACCAACTGCGCCATGCTCGTCAGCAGATTCCACTGGAAGGTGTTGATCTCATCGCGGAGGTAGTCGTTGATGAGCTGGAAGAAGACGAAGTTGCTGACGTCCGTGATGGGCATGGCTGCTTCCTGCTCTTTCAGCGCCTGGCGGGCCTGCCGCTGCCCTTGCGCTTGTCCTGGAAGGCCTGCAGCCACTGCTCGGGTCGGAGGTCGTTCACGGCCACACCTTCGGCGGCGGCGCGCTCGCGCAATACCGCATGCATGACCTCGATGTTGTCGGTCGACGCCGAGATGACTGCCAGCGCGTCGTCCATGCCGCGCAGATCGAGCTGGCACACAGATGACATGTGCCCCTGCTTCACGAGGAACCGTCGCGAGCGCTCGTCGAGGCTCACGACCACCTGGTATTCCGACTCGGTGAGCTTCAGGCCGTCGATGTAGTCCGCGCGGCTGGCGTTCGGATTGGGCAGCAGGATCATCGTAGCCGTCTGCTCGATCAGCGAGGCAGCGATGTCGCTGGCGAGCGCGTCTTCGGGGCTTTGCGTGGCGAAGATGCCCAACCCGTTCTGCTTGCGGATGGTCTTCTGCTTGTTCTTCGCGAATTCCTTGAGGCCGCCCTGGCCGTCCAGGATCTTCCAGAACTCGTCCATGACGTAGATGATCCGGCGGCCGTCGATGAGCGCCTCGAGACGGTGCAGCAGGTAGTTGATGACCGGCACCCGCACCTCGGGGTTGTCGATGATGTCCGTGTAGTCGAAGCCGATGATGTCGGCGCGCTGCAGGTCTACGGTGTCGACCGGGTTGTCGAACACCCAGCCCAGGGCGTTGCCCGCGGTCCATTTGCGCAGGCGAACGAAGAGGCCGTCGTCGCCCATGTTGGGAACGCTCTTCTGGAAGTTGGTCATGCTGCGCAGGTGGAGCGGCGTGTCGAGCATGCTTTCCACCGCGCGGAAGATCTCGTCCTCTTCGCGCGCGCTGTAGACGGCCTTGCCGGCCAGCACCTTGATGAGGTCGCAGAGGAACTGGATGTTGGCTTCGCTGCGCTCGCAATGGAAGGGGTTGAAGCCGGTGGGCTGGCCATTCTCCAGTGCGAGGTAGTTGCCCCCGCAGGCCCGCACGAAGATCTCAGCGCCGCGGTCCTTGTCGAAGAAGAAGATGGTCGGCGCGGGCTTGAGTTTCTGTACCTGGCTGAGGAGGAAGTTGATGAGCGCGGTCTTGCCGGTGCCGGACTTGCCGATCACCAGGGTGTTGGCAATGGCCTTTTCGCCGAGCGAGTTCTCGCCCGGGTGGGTGGCGTGGAAGTTGAAGTAGTAGGGCTGCCCGTTGGGAGTCTGCAAGGTGGTGACGCATTCGCCCCACGGGTTGTTGCCCTTCTTGCCCGTGGCGAAGTTGTGCAGCGGTGAGAGGCCCAGGAAGTTCAGCGAGCTGACGTTCGCGAGCCGAGTGCGGAATTTCCAGTTGCCTGGAAACTGCGCGTAGAAGGCTGCAGCGACAGCCAGGTCTTCCTTCACCGAGACGAAGCCGGCGTTGGACAGTTCCGCCCGCGCGCCGGCGATGTGCTGGATGAGCGTGGGCTGGTCGGGCGCGTAGACAGCCATGGTGAAGTGGTACTCGCCCAGCACGAAGCTGCCGGACGAGAGCTGGTCCATGGCCTGGTCCATCTCGACGATCTGGCTGACGGCCTTGTCGCCCGACGAGATCATCATGCCCTTGGTGCGCTCGAGCGCCTTGAGCGCATCGTGCCGCCCCATGGGGCTGAAGGAGTGCGTGACGACGTACTCGAAATCCAGGTACTTGAGGCCGTTGAGGATGCCCGGATAGGTGCCCGCGGGATATTCCTTGATGTTGAGGATCGCGCCGAAGTGGTTGACGCTGGTCGGCGTGGTGAGTACGAAGTCTCCTGTCTTCGTGGAGAAGCGTTGCCGGCTGACTGCCAGGTAGCGATACGCTGGTGCCTTCAGCACCGGTACCGGTTCGTCGATGTGATTGAGCAGGTAGCCGAAGAATTCGAGCGTCTCGGAAAACACCATGCCGCTGGCACTCTCGTACATGCCGAGGCGTGCTGGGGCGTAGTCCTTGAGCACTGCTTCCACGTTCCCGGCCAATTCGTGCACCTTGCTCACGGCCTGCTGCTGTTCGGCTTCGAGCCGGGAGAGATCGGTGGATTTCTCGGCGAAGCGCTTTCCTCCCACCACCGGGCGATACAACATGGTCAGATAGAGTTCGTTTTGCATCAGCTTCTGCACCGACAGCGCGCGGAAGTACGCGTCGGAAAGCGATTGGTTGAATGGCTGGTCGAACTGGCCCGGACTCCTGACCGCGCGGCGGCGGCGGAGGTCGTGAGCCCAGAACGCCACGTTGACGAAATCCGGCGCGCGCAATGTCTGAAGCATCCGGTTGAACGTGTTGTGACGATGCTCGAGCTCCCATTCCTCCCGTCCGACGAAGGGCAACCCCTCCAGGCGCCACGTCAGGAGGAAATCGCCGCCCGTGGTCTTGACGACGGTAGGCGACACGTGCGTGGACAGCGTGACGAACTCCGCGATGGCGGTGTCGGGGCTGAAGGGTGGTCTGGACATGGCCGGGAGTGAGCCTTCTGCTAGCTGTTGACGCCGGACTGGCCCCGATGGCTGTTGGCCGTGAAGACCGACATGCCGTCGTGCAGCCGGACGTTTCGCGCGCGAAGGCGAAACTGCAGCCGGAGACCCAGCAGGCGGAAGATCATTTCGTCTCGGCGCGCCATCTGGCGCATGACGAAGATCACCGGCGGGATCAGCAGCAGGCAGAACAGGTTGAAATACATCGCGAGCAACATGCATCCGCCCGCGCCCAGGAAGAAGGGCACGTAGGGAACGCCCAGGAACATGGGTGGCCGCGTGCAGCCGCGGAACATCGGGTTCCTATGCATGCTGGAGCAGCCACTGCGCGACGGTCGCCAGATGTGTCGCCGCCTCGGGTGCGCTGCTGGCTGTGCACGCATTGCTGCCCGAACTGTTGGAGAGGAACATGCCGGCGATCTGGCTGGCAGCGCCGATCAGGATCGCACCGATCATGACGGGGGCCACGTCGGCGATGCGTTTGTGGGCGAACGCGATCTGGTACCCGGAGAAGATGATGGCGATGGTGACGACCACGATCGACACCGCATTGAGCAGGCTCTGGACACTCGTGAGAAACCCGCAGGCAGTGGCGGTCGCGTCGGCGCCGCCGACCTGGGCCACGGCCAGGCCGGGCAGCACCAACGCGACGGCCAATGTCGCGTGGACGAACGTGCGCAGGTAGGCCGGCTCGAATTGATCGGCGGCCTTGCGGGTGAATGGGTGTGTTTTCATTTTTCAGGTTTCCTCTCTGGTTTGACAAACGGTGCGACGCTCAGAAGACGAACGCTCCATCGGGCGCCTTCTCGCGCAGGTCGGCCCGATCGGTGACGGTCGCGGGTGCTGGGGGTGTTGCGCGTGACGTGGCAGGCGGAGCGGGTGCATCGCCAGGGCCACGCACCTGTGGCACGAACACGTCGACCGGCACGCTGCGGGACACGCCTGGTGTGTCCCGGACCGGCGGGGTTGCGGGCAGTGCGGTCGCGTCGGCGATCTTGCTCTCGCGGCCGATCGAGTCGTAGACCTTCTGCACGTAGCCGTGCTGGAATCCCGTCACGAAGTTGCCCGAGTAGTAGCAACTGAATGCCTTGCCCCAATCGCCCCGGGCGCGGGTGTGGCAATCGGCCAGGATGCGCGATCCGGCTGCAAGGTTCGAGCAGGTGTCGAAGGCCTTTTCGTAAGTGTCGAGTCCGAGCTTGCCGAGGTTGGCGCGATGGACCTGGGCGACGCCGAGAGAGAAGTCGTAGCCCTCGGCTTCGAGCTTGCCGACGGTCGCCAAGGCTTCGTCCAGATTCTTCGGTTGCCGGGCAAGGCGCCCGCCGACCACGCCGATCGCGAAGGGGTTCGCGCCGGATTCGACGCGGACGACGTGGCGCATCACGACCGCCGGAACGGCAAGGTTGCGACAGTCCATCATTTCCATATCCGGTAGCACGACGACATCTCCCTTTTTTGTTTGTTCGTTGTGGTCCGGCGACTAGGCGGTATCAGACGGCGCCATTCGACCGGGACTGAAATCGATGCCCGTGATGAATCGTTGCCCCGCAAGGACCTTGACATGCACCACCATGTCGATGGTCATCTTCAGCAGGCGCTGGATGGTCGCGAACTCAAGGCCGGCGCCTTCGGAGGAGGCCTTCACCATGAGTGCGAGCTGGTCCCAGGTCTGGGCAGTGCTTCCTGCATGGCAACTGGTGATGGAGCCGGGATGGCCGGACGCGCAGTTGCGGATGAAGTAGAACGACTCGTCGCCGCGCAATTCCGCCAGGATGATCCGGTCGGGCTTCATTCGCAGACAGGCTTCCATGCAGCTCTTGGCCGTCACGTTGCTGGTGCTCTGGCCGCCCTTGGAATAGAGCAGGTGCACGACGTTGGGCTGTTCGATGAACAGCTCGCGTGCGTCCTCGATGGTGACCAGCCGCTCGCTATGGGGAATGTGATGCACCAAGGACTTCATGAACGTGGTCTTGCCGCTGCCGGTGGCGCCCGAGACCACGATGTTCTTCCTGTACAGAACGGCCTTTCGGAAGAAGTCGGCATGGCGGCCCGTTGAACGCAGTTCCAATAGCTCGCGATCGTGTTCGTCGATGCCGTCTCCGTTGTCGAGGATCTGCTCGAAGAAACCGTCTTCCTGGTACTGGCCGAGCGTCTTCGTCTGCCTTGATGGCAGGCGGATCGTGATCGACAGGCGGCCGGCTTCGCAGGCCGGCGGCATGACGAACTGGGCCCGCTGTCCGGTCGGGAACGTCAGGGACACGACCGGATTGGCATCCGTGATGCGCTGGCCCGTCGCGCTCTCGTTGACGACGGCCGTGCAGAACTGCAGGGCACGCGCGAAGGTGAGTTGAGGTACTTCGACACGGTGCCAGCCGTCGCGGCTTTCCAGATAGATCTCGCCCGGCCGGTTGATGCAGATCTCGGTGATGTCGGGCGAAGCCATGTAGTCCTGCACGCCCAGCACTTCGTACTGGTACGCAAGGAAGTCGGTCGAGACGGTGGCAGTGTGTTCGTCGGTCATGGCTCTTGCGGGTGCAGGCCTGTTCAGTAGCGCGCGACCACGCCGCTGAAATCCACGTCCTTGGCGACGTACACATTCACCACGGTCCCTTGGTGGATGGTCACGGTGGCCGGCCGATTGGCCGCGCGCCGGACGGCCTGGCTGGCGAAGTTCTGCAGCGTCTGCGCCGTGTTGCTCTCGAAGGGCGACTGCACGACGACGCCGGCATTGCTCACGCTCGAACTGCCGGGGCCGTATTCCGCCGCCGCGTACTTGAACGCGTCGCTGAACAGGCTGATCAGCATCGCGGAACCGATGCGCGTCCCCCAATGCTCATCCAGATGGCCCGCATGGCCAGCGCCCCCGAGGCTGTCGACCCCCGGACTGGCCATGTTCACGTCGATGCCCGTCGGCGTGACGATTCGATCCCACACCACCGCGACGCGAGGCCCGTTCGGCTCCGTGTCGTACTTGCCGAGCACCTTGGATCCCTTGGGCAGCAGCAGGCGCTTGCCGCTGAAGGCGTAGATGGGCTCGGTGACGATGCAGGAAGTGAATCCGGGGATGTCGGTGACGATGTGGGTTTCGAGCACGCAACGGATGTAGGTCCCGCGCAGCATCCGCGTGTCGGGACGCATCAGGGGCTGTGCGCTGGACGTCTGCGCCAGGGCCTTGGCCGAATAGGCGCTGTTGGGTGGAATGCCCGAGTCCGCACCCATCGATGGCAGGGCGCCCGGTGTCGAGGGGCGCCCGCTGGCGTGGGTCACGCCCACCGCGGTTGCGCCGTTGGCCGACATCATGCGACGCTCGATCAATGTGGGTTGGCGCGGCCCTTGTGGCGTCGTCGGCAACAGCGGCAACGACGGCTGAGGCGGCTGAGGCGGCAGCGGTGGCGCTAGCGGTATGGCCTCGGCCTGCCGCTGCATCGGTGGCCGAGGCTCAGGCTTCGGCGCGACCGGGACAGTGACCATCTCGTCGCGCGGCTTTTTGGGGCCGTCGTTGCGTTGAAGCACGCCGTTGAACATCCACAGCGCCGCCGCGGCAAGCAAGACGACGATGCCCGCCAGGAAGCCCAATGCGCGGCGGTTCATGCGGCGCAGTTCGCTCGTTCTCAGTTGGGGTGCCGCGGCGTCGAGATTGGGCGCTTCGCCCTGTTCGTAGCGGGCTGCGTACGGGTTGCCGTGCGTGGACTCGTCGACGGATGGCGGCGGGATGCGCCGGGTCACTTGGCGGTGTTCCTGCGAAGACCCACCACCTCGCTGTCATGACGAACGACGAGATAGGGGTACGTACCGTGAACGACGATCGTGTTGCCTTCGATGGTCGTGTTCACCACAGCGTCTTCGTCGTGCTCTCCCAGGCGCATGTAGACGGCGGGGAAGCTTCCCGTCGGGAACTGCGTCGTGTCGCTCACCTTGATATAGGTGAAGCGGCCATCGTCGTGGACGCTGGCGGGAATCAGCCACCGCGCGCCGGCGTCGCGTGTCGCATAGTCATAGTCGAAGTTGTAGTCTCGGCCCTTGACCAGGGAGGTGCTGAGTTCCGGTGCCTGCTCGGGCACGACGACTTCGTTCGAGAAGCTCGAGTCGGGCGGATAACTGAAACTGATCTTGTACTGGACTCCTGCGGCGCGAGCGGATTCCAGCGTCCTCCAATCGGTCGCGACGACCTTCAATTCGAAGATGTAGGAGTGCGTCTCCGTCCGGATCATCATGTTGGTGTCCACGTCGATGTTCCTGGGCTTCAGGTAGAACACGTTGGCGCGCCGGGTCAGCTCCCAGCCGGTGCTGAAGCCCGTGCTGTAGTCGAGGATCTTCTCGTTCGGACTCAGTTCGATCTGCGTGGTGATGCCCAGGGCGGTGTAGACCGGATAGATGCGATCGGGCTGGTATTCATAGGACTGCACGGCCTCAGCGTCCGCGTCGAACGCGGCAGCGGCGACGCACATGGCAGCGGCGACAGAAAGACGACGCGACAGACAGATCATCGGCTCGCCTCACGGACGCTGCTGGCTCTCATTTCGGCCGCGCCGCGTTCGGACACCGGGGGTGGCGGAACGACAAGGTCGGGCTGAGGCGAATCGACGGGTGGCGACACCGGAAGCTCTTCGGGCGCTACCGACGCGTAGTCGCTGTCGACCCGGTAGCTCGTGACCTGGAAGCCGAGAGGGTTCTCGACCCGGTGCTGCTCGTCCATTTTCAGGTGCGGCTTGTAGGTGAACTCCAGCGTCGCGATCTTGCTGTCCAGCGGTCGGCTTGCGCCGGTCTGCTTGTCGAAGAGGCTGCGTTGGAATCGGACGGTTGCGCCTTTCGGCGCGGCGTTGGCACTGGCGCCGATCAGGACAATACTCAGGATCCTGACGCGAACCGCCCGGTCCTTGCCGTAGGACCTGTAAGGGCTGTCCGGGTTGTTAGAGGAATGCAGGCTCGTGTAGGCGGCAGCAACGCCGGGCGAAGACATCGTGAGCACCGTGGTCCAGTCACGCAGATTGGTCAGCGCGAAGTCGTAGGATTCGCGGCCCAGCACGAAGTGCGCGATGTTGCTGCGATTGATGGCTTCGCTGGCGGTGATGCGCTGATCGACGATGCTGTCAGTCAGCCGGGCGACGGTGCTCGTGCCTGTATACGCGTCGGCCATGACGAGGAAGGGCACCTTTTCCTTGAGGGGCAGCATGTAGAAGTAGCCGCCCGCGAGGATCAGCGCCATGACGATGGCGCTGAACGCGACGGCCCATGCGCGACGCTCGCTGCGCCGCGCGAGATCCGCGATGGTGAGTTCGAAATCGACGGCTCGGGCGATGGCTTCGTCGATCTTTGGCGTGGTGGATTCTTGGCTGCGCATCAGCAAGTCACGGCTTCGCAAGCGGGCTGCACGACGATCTGCTCTCCGTCGGCGCTAATGGAGACGCCCTGAGCCGCGTAGAGATCGGTCAGCTCGGAGGTAGCTGCTGACAGATCGCTGGTGCGAATCCGCGCCACTGGCGTGTGAAGCGTGTAGTCAACGTCGAGTCGGTAGGAAAGCTTCAGTCCAGAGTCTGCCGCCCATCGCTCGAGCATTTTCTTCAGCGTCTCATCGATCGGAGTGGCATGGAAGGCATAGGCGGGCTGCAGCGGTATCGCCGAAGGCTCGTCATGGAAGCGGTTCACCGGTCTCCAATCGCCTCCGAAATCGGAGGGCGGAGGTGTTCCGCACGCGGCTGTCGCGACAACGACGGCCAGGGCGAAGCCGCCCTGCAGGGCGCGCCAGAGTGCAGCCGTGCTCACGGCAGGCCTGCTCGATGACGAAGGGGATTGAATCGATGGAAGTCGCGAAGCGCGGAGCTCGCGGGCCACGTCCAGCCATTCGATGGACGTGCCAAGGGCCATTGGCCAATAGCGTTGCTATGAATCACTCTGCTCCCTGAACCTGTCTTTTTTGGCGATTCTAGGTTCGGAGTTGTATCTTGCTGTTTCTTTGACCGGCTTGACAGGGTCCACGTTTCAGGATCCTGCAAGCACCGAATCAGGCATGGCTTTGCGGCCGATTTACCCGCGTGGCTCCGTTTTCGAGAATAATTCTCATTTTGTCGATCTGGATTTCGCGGGTGACCACAATGACCGGCGCGGCCTTGGCCGCC
Organism: Variovorax sp. P5_A3; assembly: GCF_056400665.1. Classification (NCBI taxonomy): domain Bacteria; kingdom Pseudomonadati; phylum Pseudomonadota; class Betaproteobacteria; order Burkholderiales; family Comamonadaceae; genus Variovorax; species Variovorax sp. P5_A3. The sequence goes on from NZ_JBFUKW010000026.1 coordinate 31,218, forward strand.
ATCAGCCTCCATCAGCTTCCCAACCATCAGTGGGCCACCGTGCTCGACGTCGTGCGGCCCGATGCGCCGGAGGATCGCGAACTGGTGCTTCGACTGACCGAAATCGGGTTCGTCCCGGGTGAGGCTGTGTGCATCGTCGCCAATGGCGTGCCGGGCCGCGAGCCATTGGCCGTGCGCCTTGGACACACCACGTTCGCGTTGCGCCGCCACGAGGCATCGCTGATTCGTGTGACGCCGGGAGCGCCGGGCCATGGTTGAAGCGACGCTGACCTTCCAGCCCGGCGCCGCCAGTTCGAAAAGAAGCCCGCCGGAGCGCATTGCGCTGTTGGGCAATCCAAATTGCGGCAAGACGGCATTGTTCAACCTGCTCACCGGCAGTCGCCAGAAGGTCGCGAACTATGCGGGCGTGACCGTCGAGCGCAAGGAGGGCACGTTGCGAACGGCTGCGGGCCGACGTGTCTTCGTGCTAGACCTGCCGGGCGCCTACAGCCTCAATGCGCTGTCGGCCGACGAGGCGGTCACGCGTGACGTGGTCACCGGCAAGAGCAACGAGGCGCCGCCCGACCTGCTCGTGTGCGTGACCGATGCCACCAACCTGCGTCTGAACCTGCGGCTGGTGCTCGAGGCCAAGCGCCTGGGCCTGCCGATGGTGGTGGCGCTCAACATGGCCGACATGGCGAAGAAGCAAGGCATCGCAGTCGATTCGGCGGTGCTCGCGCGAGAACTCGGCGTGCCTGTGATCGAAACCGTCGGCGTGCACAGCGGTGGCGCGCAAGGGCTTCTCGAAGCGCTCGATACACCCGTCGCAGCCATGGCGCCGAAACCCTGGCACGCGCCGGGCCTCGACGATGTGCTCGACACGCAGCGCGAAGTGCGCCGCATCCTCGAACTCGCGGTGCACGAGCCGGTCGGCAGCCTTGCCACCAGCGACCGCATCGACCGCGTCGTGATGCACCCGCTGTGGGGCATGGTGGTGCTGGCAGTCACGATGTTCCTGATGTTCCAGGCCGTGTTCAGCTGGGCCGAGGTGCCGATGGATGCCATCAAGGACGCCACCAGCGCGTTCGGCGAACTCATCAAGCGCATCGTCCCGGAGGGCATGCTGCAGAGCCTGCTGGTCGACGGCATCATCGCCGGCGTCGGCGGGGTGATCGTCTTCCTGCCGCAGATCCTCATCCTGTTCCTGTTCATCCTGGCGCTGGAAGACTCGGGCTACCTGCCGCGTGCAGCTTTCCTGCTCGATCGCGTCATGAGCACCGTGGGGCTGTCGGGCCGCTCCTTCATTCCGCTGCTGTCGAGCTTCGCGTGTGCGATTCCCGGCGTGATGGCCACGCGCACCATCAGCAACTGGCGTGATCGGATCACCACGATCATGATCGCGCCGCTCATGACCTGTTCGGCGCGGCTGCCGGTCTACGCGTTGCTGATTGCCGCCTTCATTCCGGCGCGCACCGTCGGCGGCGTGTTCAACCTGCAGGGCGTGGTGCTCTTCGCGCTGTACGTCTTCGGGATCGTCTCGGCGATGGCCGTGGCCTGGGTCATGAAGCGCTTTCGCGACAGCAAGCAGCATTCGCCGCTCATGATGGAACTCCCGGCCTACCGGTGGCCCAATCTGCGCAACCTCGCGCTGGGGCTCTACGAGCGGGCATGGATCTTCATCCAGCGCGTGGGGACGATCATTCTCACGCTCACGATCCTGCTGTGGTTTCTCTCGACCTTCCCGTCGCCGCCCGAGGGCGCGACCGGCCCGGCCATCCAGCACAGCCTGGCCGGCATGATCGGCCGTGGACTGGAGCACATCTTCGCGCCGATCGGATTCAACTGGCAGATCTCGATCGCGCTGGTGCCTGGCATGGCGGCACGCGAAGTGGCAGTCGGCGCACTGGGCACGGTGTACGCACTGTCCGCGACCGGCGACGACGTGGCGGGCCAGCTCCAGCCATTGATCGCGAGCAGCTGGTCACTGGCCACGGCGCTGTCGCTGCTGGTCTGGTATGTGTTTGCGCCGCAGTGCATTTCGACCCTGGCCACCGTCAAGCGGGAGACCGGTTCGTGGCGCTACGTGTGGATCATGGCTGGTTATTTGTTCGGACTCGCCTACATTGCGTGCTGGATCACCTACAGGGTGACACTGGCACTCACAGGAGGATGAGATGACACAACAGATCGTCGTTGCGCTGATCGTTGCGCTGGCTGCGGTCTCCGCCGTCTGGCGCTGGATGCCGGGCAGCTGGCGCCGCGCGGCTGCTGCCCGGCTCGCAGCCGGTTCGCAGCGCGCAGGCCTGGTCGACGAGGAACGCGCGCAGCAGCTTGCGGCTTCGTTGGGCAAGACTTCAGGTTGCGGGTCTTGCGACAGCTGCGGCAGTTGCTCGACCGGCGCAAGTTCCAAGGCAGACGCAGACCGCGAACCGCCCCTGACGCGCTCGCGCTGAGCGCGCGCTCTAGATGGCGGCGCACATCCTGATTGCAGGCGGAGGCATCGCGGGCTTGGCCTGCGCGCTCGCGCTTGCCCGCCGGCGTCATCGCATCGATCTGCTGGAACAGTCCGTCGCGTTCGGCGAAGTCGGGGCCGGCATCCAACTCGGCCCCAACGTCACGCGGCGCCTGCAAGGGCTGGGTGTGTCGGAGAGCCTGTTGCGCGTTGCGGCGCGGCCTGAGGCGCTGGTCGTCCTCGGTGCGACCGATGGCCGCGAGATGGCACGTATGCCACTCGGCAACGCCATGCTGCACAGCTACGCCGCCCCCTATCTCTGTGTCCATCGCGCCGATCTGCACGCGCTGATGCTGGCCGCCGTGCGTGGGACCGGCGCCGTCACGCTCACTACCGGCGCCCGCGTGACGCAGGTGGTGGCGCGCGGAGACCTCGTCTGTGCATCGAACATCGGTACGCGCGCCTGGGAAGGCGACGCGCTCATTGGCGCCGACGGGCTCTGGAGCACGGTGCGTCCGTGCGTGGTCGAAGATCCGACGCCGCCCCGTGCGACGGGCCACACGGCATGGCGTGCATTGGTCGATCAGTCGGCATTGCCCGCACCACTTCGCAGCACGCAGATCCGCGTCTGGCTCGGACCACGCTTGCACGCCGTGGCCTATCCCGTTCGCCGCGGAGATGCGCTCAACATCGTCGTCCTCGCGGAGTCCGCGCCCGTCGGTGACGCGCGCGACTGGGATCAGGGGACGAGCCTTGCTGCGCTGCAGGCCGCGACAGGCCGTACTTGCAACGGACTGCAGGCGCTGCTCGAAGTCGTGCCGTCATGGCGCGCATGGACGCTCAGCGATCGACCACCGCTGACCGGCCCGGAGCAGATGGCCGGCGAGCGCGTGGCGCTTGCGGGCGATGCGGCGCACCCGATGCTCCCCTACCTGGCCCAGGGCGCAGGCATGGCGATCGAGGATGCCGTGGCTCTGGCGGACGCACTCGATGGCGGGGACGCGACCCAGGTGCCGGCCGCGCTTTCGCGCTACGCCGCCGCACGCTGGGAGCGCAACGCCCAGGTGCAGGCCCGTGCCCGGCGCAACGGCGAGATCTTCCACGCGACGGGGCTCGTGCGCGTGGGGCGCGATGCCGCACTGCGCCTGATGGGCGCCCGCCTGCTCGACGTTCCCTGGCTCTACGACGCCTGAACTCAGAGACTGAAGCTCCGGAGGTGATCGACGCGCTTGGTCAGCCCGGCGAGACCCAGGTAGTGCGTGAGGCGCCCTTCGCGCACTTCGATCAGTGACGATTCGAGGTCGGCCAGGAGCCCGTCACGGACGGTTTCGTAGGCGGCCGGCAGGTCGTCATGGGTTTGGGCGTACGCGCTCGCGATCAGCCGCGCAGCCGCAGGCGCACCACAGGCCACGCATTCGGCCATCGCCGTGGGGCTGGGTTCTGCACCATGCGCCAGGAGCAGGCTGACCAGTTCCGGCGATACCGCGTTGTCGATGTAGTCCAGGGCATCGGCCGCCACGGGCGCCCCGGCCTGGACGAGCGCCGCTGCCGCGGCATGGGCGCCGTGGCTCAGGGCCAGGTCGGTTGCGATCGCGCTGCCGTGCAACGGACCGTCCAGGGCCACGCCCGCCGCAACCAGCCGGCCGACCAATTCCGCGTCATCCGTTGCCACCGCGTGGCGAAGGGCGATGCGCGAGAGCGGTCCGTTCTGGCCCAGCGTTCCGTCGCCCAGCGGGGTCCGCCAGTCGACCATCGCGCGGCGATAGAACGCGATCAACTTGTCCATCAGCTCGATGGCCAGTCCGTGCGCCTGGTGCCGGTCGTCGAGATACTCGAGCAGCGTCTGTCCGGTGAAGTACTCGCCCGCTGGATCGAGCGGGTCCTCATCGAGGTGCAGGGCCTCGAACGCGGCGCACAGGTCGTGCGCGACCGTGGTCATGCCGTCCTCGTGCATCTCGTGGGCCCAGGCCGTCGGCAGGCCCTGCTTCCAGGCGAGGATGTGTCCGTAGTCCGCGCCGGACTCGACGACCGCATAGATGCGATCGCAGTCTTCGAGGCCACCGAAGGGCAGCAAGGTCAGCTTGCCGTCCCATGCTTCATCGCTTTCTTCCGCGGCTTCCTTCGCGCCTTCCGACTCGTGCGCAATCCAGCCTTGCAGGTCGTGGAACGAGTCGCTGCCGTTCCAGAATAGTTCGCTCCAGCCGACCGATTCCTCGTTGCCGTTCATGTGCAGGTGGAGGTCGTAGTCGATGCGGCCGCCCGCGGTGAGCCGCCACAGCGCAAGGAGTTCGGGCGGCAAAGGGCCGGCGCAGACGGCTTGCACCGCCGCGATCTGGTCCGGCGTCATCGGCGGCTGCGCGTCGAAGATCACGCGCCGCGCAAACAGCACGACGCCATGGGAGCGCAGCAGCGCGAGTTCGTCATCGCCGAAGAAATCGTTGTCCATCGTCGTCTCCTCTTGTCGTGATGGAAGCGGCCCGCGTGGCGCAGTCTAGAGATCGGTCCGAAGTTTCCATATCTCGGGGAAGAGCACCACGTCGAGCATCTTTCGCAGGTAGCTTACGCCGCCGGTGCCTCCTGTGCCACGCTTGAACCCGATCACACGCTCGACCGTGGTCACGTGGCGGAAGCGCCAGAGGCGGAAGGCGTCTTCCAGGTCCGTGAGTTCCTCGCCGAGCTGATAGAGCTCCCAGTACTTCTTCGGGTCGCGATAGACCACCAGCCAGGCCTGCTCGACGCCGTCGCTCGATTCGTAGGGCTTCGACCAGTCGCGCTCCAGATGATCGGCCGGCACTTCGAGGCCTCGGCGCGCCAGCAGGCGCAGCGCCTCGTCGTAGAGGGAAGGAGCGTGCCAGGCGGCTTCGACCTCCGCCAGCAATTCCGGGCGGTGCGAATGCGGCTTGAGCATGGCGGCGTTCTTGTTGCCCAGCGCGAACTCGATGCAGCGGTACTGCCAGCTCTGGAAACCGCTGGAGGCGCCGAGATAGGGCCGCATCGCGCTGTACTCGGGCGGCGTCATGGTGGCCAGCACGTCCCATGCGTGTACCAGTTGCTCCATGATGCGCGACACGCGCGCCAGCATCTTGAAGGCGCTGGAAAGATCGTCTTGCGCGATGCAGCGGATGGCGGCGCGCAACTCGTGCAGCATGAGCTTCATCCAGAGTTCGCTGGTCTGGTGCTGCACGATGAAGAGCAGTTCATCGTGGGCCGGCGAGCGGGGGTGTTGCGCGTTCAGGATCGTGTCGAGACTGAGGTAGTCGGTGTAGCTCATCGAGGCGCTGAAATCGAGTTGCGCCTTCTCGTCGTGGACGATCTGTTCGGTACTCATCTGGAGCTTCCTCAGGTCACTGCCTGCTTCTGGTTGAATTCGGGCCGCTTCCACTCTTCGCTGTCCATGACCTGCACGAGATGTGCGACCGCCTGCCACACGTCCTGGAAGCCGAGGTACAGCGGCGTGAAGCCGAAACGAAGAATGTCGGGCATCTGTGTGTCGCCGGCGCGGAAATCGCCAATCACGCCGCGCGCGATCAGTGCCTGGACGATCGCATACGCGCCTGGGCCGCCGTCGCTCAGCGCGAGGCAGACCTGCGAGCCGCGCCGGGCGTGCTCGCGCGGCGTCACCAGCGTGAATAGGCCGGCGCAACGTGCCTCCACGAGCGCGATGAACGCATCGGTCAGCGCGAGCGACTTGGTGCGTAGCGCCACCATGCAGCCCTGTCCGCCGGAGAGGGCTTCGGCCGCGAGCACGGTGTCGATCCCGCATTCGAGGCCCGCCAGCGCGATGATCGGCTGGGTGCCGCAGAGATAGCGCGCCACCCCCGGAGCGGGCCGGTAGTGCGGCGTGAACTCGAAGGGCGCGGCGTGGCCCCACCAGCCCGACAGAGGCTGCTGGAACTGCCCGGAATGCCGCGTGTGCACCCAGACGAACGCCGGCGCACCCGGGCCGCCGTTCAGGTACTTGTAGCCGCAGCCGATCGCGAAGTCGGCATCGCTGTCGTTGAGAGCGACGGGAACGGCGCCGGCGCTGTGCGCGAGGTCCCAGACCGTGAGCACTCCGGCCGCGTGGGCCGCGGCGGTGATGGCCTTCATGTCGTGCATGGCGCCCGTGCGGTAGTTGACGTGGGTCAGCATCAGCACCGCCACCTCGTCGGTGAGCGCGGCAGGCAACTCGCTCGCATCGATCAGCTTGAGCGTGAAGCCGCGCTCCCGGCACAACGATTCGGCGATGTAGAGGTCGGTAGGGAAGTTGCTGCGCTCGCTGAGCACCACACGTCGGCCTGTGCTCGACGTGGCTTGCAGGACCTGGCTCAGCGCCGCGAACAGCACCTTGTAGAGGTTGACCGAGGTGCTGTCGGTACAGACGACCTCGCCCGGCGCGGCCCCGATCAGGCGTGCGACCTTGTCGCCGAGCCGCTGCGGCAAGTCGAACCAGCCGGCCGTGTTCCACGAGCGGATGAGGCCCTCGCCCCATTCCTTGGCGACGACCTCCGCGATGCGCGCGGGAGCCGTCTTAGGCAGCACGCCCAGCGAGTTGCCGTCGAGGTAGATGACGCCTTCGGGGAGAACGAATTGATCGCGCAATCCGGCCAGAGGGTCTTGCGCATCGAGGCGCTTGCAATCGTCGAGTGTCATGGTCATGAAGGGTGGAGTTCACGCAGGATCGCGCGAACGGGGGAGGCATCGGCGCTCACCAGCTTGAGGGGGAGGGCGATGAGCTCGTAATCGCCCTCGGGCACCTCGTCGAGCACGAGGTTCTCAAGGACGCGCAGGTCGAGGCGGCGGATGACCTGGTGGCTGTCCAGCGTCTTGCTGTCGGCCGGGTCGATGCTCGCCGTGTCGATCCCGACCAGCTTGACGCCCAGCGCGGCCAGGCGTTCGATGGTGACGGGGGCATAGGCTGCGAGCCGACCATCCCAGCGGTCGACCGGCGCATGCTCATAGGTGCGCACCAGGACGCGAGGCGGCAGTCCGTCGATGGCATGCGCGATATGTGCCCATTCGATCAGCGGCCCGGTCGCGATGGCGTGGATCACGCGGCAGGGGCCGAGGTAAGGCGTGAGATCGACGTTGCCGATGGTGGCGCCGGCAGCGTCGTAGTGCAATGGCGCATCGGCATGCGCACCGACGTGCGGCGAGAGGGTGATCTCGCTGACGTTGACTGGACAGCCCGGCGCGATGGTGGCCGCCCAGCGCTGGCGGTAAGGCGTGTCGCCGGGAAAGACCGGCGCGCCTTCATGCACCGGCGGCGATATATCCCAGATTTGTTGGTTCATGGCGCGAAGTTAGCGCCGTGAAAGGAGTCGTGGTGTCGGTTATTTCCAACAGAAAGGAAACACGGTGCCGGACTCAGGCCTGTCGCCCGAGCAGAAGGAACTCCATCAGCGCCTTCTGCACGTGCATGCGGTTCTCGGCTTCCTCCCAGACCACCGATTGCGGGCCATCGATCACGTCGGCCTCGACTTCTTCGCCGCGATGCGCCGGCAGGCAATGCATGAAGAGGGCGTCCGGCCGGGCCACGCGCATCATCTCGGTGTCGACGCACCAGTCGGCGAAGGCCGCCCGGCGGGCCTCGTTCTCGGCCTCGTAGCCCATGCTGGTCCAGACGTCGGTGGTCACGAGATCGGCGTCGCGGCAAGCTTCCATCGGGTCCTTGAATACCTTGTAGCTGTCGGAGGAGCGGATGCCCGCGATCGACTGATCGACCTCGTAGCCGCTTGGCGTGCTCACGTGCACCTTGAAGCCGAGGATCTCGCTGGCCTGGAGCCAAGTGTTCGCCATGTTGTTGCCGTCGCCGACCCAGGCCACCGTCCTGCCCGCGATCGAGCCGCGGTGCTCGATGTAGGTGAAGATGTCCGCGAGGATCTGGCAGGGATGGAATTCGTTGGTCAGCCCGTTGATGACGGGCACGCGCGAATGCGCCGCGAAGGCTTCGATCTTGGTCTGTTCGAAGGTGCGGATCATCACGAGGTCGACCATGCGGCTGATGACCTTGGCGCTGTCCTCGATGGGCTCGGCGCGGCCGAGCTGGCTGTCGCCGGTCGTGAGATGGACGACGCTGCCGCCCAGCTGATACATGCCGGCCTCGAAGCTCACGCGCGTGCGCGTCGACGCCTTCTCGAAGATCATCGCCAGCGTGCGGTCCACCAGGGGCTGGTGCCTTTCGTACGCCTTGAATTTCTTCTTGATCAGCGCGGCGCGGGCGAAGACGTGCGAGTACTCGTCGGCCGTGAAGTCCGAGAACTGCAGGTAGTGCCGGATGGCGGGTGAATCGCTCATGGCTGTGGCTCTGCGAGAAATGCCTTCACCACCGGCACCAGGAGGGCCACGATCTCGTCCGCCTCGGCGATGCTGAGGATCAGCGGGGGCACCAGGCGGATCACGCTGTCGGCCGTCACGCTCAACAGCAGGCCGGCCTCGCAGGCGCGGTTCAGGATCACGCCGCAGGGGCGGTCGAGCTCGATGCCCAGCATCAGACCCTGGCCGCGGATCTCCTTGACGCCCGGCAGGCCGCCGAGTTCGCGCTCCAGGGCCGCCTTGAGATGCGCGCCGACGTTGGCTGCGTTGTCGAGCAGCTTCTGCTCTTCCATGATGCGGATCGTCTCGATGCCGGCGCGCATGGCGAGCGGATTGCCGCCGAAGGTCGTGCCGTGGTTGCCGGGGCCGAAGATGTGGGCGGCGCGCGGGCCGGCGACGACGGCACCGATCGGGACGCCCGAGCCCAGCCCCTTGGCGAGCGGCATCACGTCCGGCTTGATGTCGGCCCATTGGTGCGCGAACCACTTGCCCGTGCGGCCCATGCCGCATTGCACCTCGTCGATCATCATGAGCCAGTCGCGTTCGTCGCACAACTGGCGCACCTGGCGCAGGTACTCCCACCGCATCGCGTGGATGCCGCCTTCGCCCTGGATGGTCTCGAAGAACACGGCGACCACGTTGGGATTGCCTTCGGTCGCCTTCTTGAGCGCATCGATGTCATTCAGCGGAACGCGGATGAAGCCTTCGACCAGCGGGCCAAAGCCTTTCTGGACCTTGGGGTTGCCGGTGGCCGACAGCGTCGCGATGCTGCGACCGTGGAAAGCGGCCTCGTACACCACGATTTCGGGCCGCTCGATGCCCTTGTCATGGCCGAATTTGCGCGCCAGCTTGAGTGCCGCTTCGTTGGCCTCCAGGCCCGTGCAGCAGAAGAAGGCGTTCGTCAGTCCGGAAAGCTCCGTCAGCTTGGCCGCCAATTGTTCCTGGCCGGGCACGTAGTAGTAGTTGGAGCTGTGGATCAGCTTCGAGATCTGGTCCTGCAGGGCAGGCACCAATTCGGGGTGGTTGTGGCCCAGCGTGTTGACGGCGATGCCGCCGAGCCCGTCCAGATATGCACGCCCTTCGGTATCCCAGACTCGGCAACCCTGGCCGTGCGACAGAGCGATCGGCAGGCGTCCGTAGGTGTTCATGACGTGGGGCGACGAGGGGGCGGCATTGGCGCTCATGCGTTTCTCCGGAAATGGGAACGCGGATTCTAGGCGTGCGATATGACGCCTTCAGTGAGGATTGCGCATCACAGCAATGCCCCCGCACATGTCGCCCGCGGGACCCCCGGATAGAATCGTTGTGCGGCGCAGCACGAGCCTGTGCCTTCCTCTCGCCAACCGATGGTTTCTCCCAACGCCAAAGAAGTTTTCATCCAGGGCATCACCCAGGATGGCCGGACATTTCGCCCCAGCGATTGGGCAGAACGATTGGCGGGCGTCATGTGCTCTTTCCGTCCGGGCGGCCCGCAGCCGGGAAGCCATTTGAACTATTCGCCCTGGTGTGTGCCGACCGTCATCAATGGCGTCAAGTGCGTCGTCGTCAACCGCGAATTGCGCGATGCCGAGCCGATGGCTTGGGATTTCTGCCTCAATTTCGCCAAGGACAACGGCTTGCAGGTCGCCGAAGCCTGTCTTGTGCCGGACGCCCCGGTGCTTCCTCTTCCCGGGAAGAAGTAGCCTGAAAAGGCAACGCCCATGAAAAAACCGCCCGAAGGCGGTTTTTCACTTTGCTGCAGCGCACCCCGATCAAACGGCGGACTGGCGAACCGGTCCGGGCTGTTTGCCTGAATGCGTCAGGCGGCGGCCTTTTCAGGGGCGAGGGCCAGGTTCTTGACCTTGGCCGACAGGCGGCTCTTGTCGCGAGCGGCCTTGTTCTTGTGGAAGATGCCTTTGTCGGCGACGGTGTCGACGATGCTCTGGGCCTTCGCGAAGGCTTCTGCAGCCTTCGTCTTGTCGCCAGCCAGAACGGCCTTCTCGACGTTCTTGACGGCGGTGCGGTACTTGGAGCGCAGCGAGGTGTTCGCGGCGTTGAGCTTGACGTCCTGGCGGACGCGTTTACGGCCCGACGCGAGGCGCGGGTTCTTTTTCTTGGGCTTGGTGGATGCCATGGAGGTGATTCCTAAGGTGTCTGGGGATGATGCAGCAAAGCCTTCCATTATAGGGGAAGGCCCCCTGGCCGTCCCGGCCGTCCGGCAGAGGACATGCAGCCACATACACTTCCGGCCTGTGTCCCTGCTCAAATCCGCCTCTACCGTCTCTCTCCTGACGCTCGCTTCCCGGGTGACCGGGCTGATCCGCGACTTGCTCATGGCCTCGGTTTTCGGGGTCAGTGCGTTGACCGACGCCTTCAATGTCGCTTTCCGCATTCCCAATCTGTTCCGGCGCGTGTTCGGTGAAGGTGCCTTCAGCCAGGCCTTTGTGCCGGTCCTGGCCGCCACCCGGACGGAAAGCGGCGACGAGGGGGCGCGTCAACTGGTCGACCATGTCGCGACCCTGCTGACGTGGACGCTGGTCGTGCTGTGCGTGGCAGGCGTGGTCGGCGCGCCGCTGATGGTCTGGGCGATGGCCAGCGGCCTGAAGCAGACCGCGCAGGGCTTCGATGCGGCCGTGGTGATGACGCGTTGGATGTTCCCGTACATCGGGTTCATGTCCCTGGTGGCGTTGGCCGGCGGCATTCTGAATACCTGGCGCAAGTTCGCCGTTCCTGCGGCGTCGCCGGTGCTGCTCAACGTGGCGCTGATCCTGTCGATTCTCGTCGGCGCGCCCTGGTTCAGGCGGCACGGCATCGAGCCCATCTATGCACAGTGCGTGGGCGTGATGGTTGGCGGCGTGTTGCAACTGGCCCTGCAACTGCCGGCCCTGCACGGCCTGGGAATGCTGCCACGTGTCGGCGTGAGCGTGCGTGCGATTCGCTCGGCCTGGGCCGACCCGACCACGCGCAAGATCGTGAAGTTGATGCTGCCAGCGCTGATCGGCGTCAGTGCCGCGCAAATCTCGTTGCTTATCAACACGCAGATCGCGTCTCACCTCGCGCCGGGCAGCGTGACTTGGGTCACCTACGCCGACCGCCTGATGGAATTCCCGACGGCGCTCCTCGGCGTGGCGCTGGGCGTGGTGCTGATGCCGCAACTGGCAGGCGCACGCGCTGCGAAGGACGAAGACCGCTATTCGTCCCTGCTCGACTGGGGACTTCGGCTCGTGGTGCTGCTCTCCGCCCCTTGTGCGGTGGCGTTGCTTGTTTTCTCGAAGCCACTGGTCGCTGTGCTGTTCCACAACGGCGCTTTCAGCGACCTGGACGTGCAGCGAACCACCTCGGCACTGATGGGCTATGGCGTCGGCCTTGTCGGCACGGTCGCCATCAAGGTGCTCGCGCCCGGCTACTACGCGAAGCACGACATGCGCACGCCGATGCTGATCGCCGTCGGCGTGCTCGTCATGACCCAGGTCCTCAACTTCTTCCTGGTCCCGGTGCTCCAGCACGCCGCCCTCACGCTCACGATCGGCATCGGCGCCCTGGTCAATGCCACGTGGCTGCTGGTCGGGTTGATCCGGCGCGGCAGCTACAAGCCCGTGGCGGGCTGGGGAAAGTTCATCCTGCAGGTTCTGGTCGCCACGCTGGTGTTGGCCGCATTGCTCGTCTGGGGTGCGCAGCATTTCGATTGGATCGCCTTGCGCGCCGAGCGCCTGCAGCGCATCGGCCTGCTGGCGGCATTGATCGCGGGCGCCGCGGTCGTCTACTTTGCGGTCCTCGCCGTTGCAGGCGTCAGGCTGCGCAGTTTTGTGCGGCGCTGAACGCCGCAGCCTTGACGCTCTGCGTCCGCTCCTCTACAAAGCCACATGACGTACAGCTTCTCGACGCCCACCGCTCTCGAGTATTTCAGTTCACTCGTGGAGAGCGACGAGCAGTTCCCTTTGCTCGAGGCGGCGGCCAGTCTTGCGCAGGACGAATACCCCGAACTGGACGTGCAGCAGGTGCTGGGCGATGTCGACCAACTGCTCGCACGGCTCAAGCGCCGCCTGCCTGCCGATGCAGCGCCCTTGCAGCGGTTGCGGGCGCTCAACCAGTTCTTCTTTCACGATTTGAGCTTCGGCGGCAACGTCAACGATTACTACGACCCTGACAACAGCTACCTCAACGCGGTGTTGCGCACCCGGCGCGGCATTCCGATCTCGCTCGCGGTCCTCTGGATCGAGCTTGCGCAAGGCCTGGGACTCCAGGCGCGCGGGGTGGGATTCCCGGGCCATTTCATGCTCAAGGTCACGCTGCCGAAGGGGCAGGTGGTGATCGACCCCTTCACCGGCAAATCGCTTTCGCGGGAAGAGCTCAGTGAGCGGCTGGAGCCGTACAAGCGCAGCAACGGCCTGGTCGGCGAGTTCGACGTACCGCTTGGCCTTTACCTGCAGCCCGCGACGCCGCGCGAAATCATCGGGCGCATGCTGCGCAACCTGAAGGAAATCCACCACGCGCAGGAAGACTGGCAGCGCGCGATCGCTGTCCAGGATCGCCTGATCGCCCTCTTGCCGGAAGCCTGGGGCGAACATCGCGACCGTGGCCTGGCGCACGCTGAGCAAGGGAATTGCGCGCTGGCGGTGCGCGACCTCGAAACCTATCTGGCGCACGTCGAGGACGCACTCGACATCGATGCGGTCGCCGAGCGTGTAGCTGCGCTTCGCCGGGCAGAAAACTGATGGAGCCCGTCAAGGCTTCGGCGGTGGACCTCGGTACGCTGCATGAATTCCATGGCATCCAACCTGTGCTGCCGGTCGCCGACGTCACGCGAGCGGCGCGCTATTTCAGGGATGTGCTTGGCTTCGAACTCGACTTCATAGCCGGGGAACCTCCGAGTTACGCAAGGGTGAAGAAGGGCGACCGCAGTTACGGGGACCCAGTTTATCTTCGTCTATGGCAATGCGGCCGGCGCGAGGCGAGTCCCTGGCGCGGCGAGATCGTGATCCATGTCGGGCGCGACATCGACGGATTGCATGCGGCCTACGCCAAGCGCGGCGTGACGGTGATCGAGCCGCCCACCTCCCAGCCCTGGGGCTTGCGCGAGTTCGCGATCCGCGAGCCCGACGGCCACATCATTCGCTTCTGCGGATATCTGTAGCTCGCCCCAGGCTTGCCCACTTCGTGTGGCCGCCTACCCCCGGCCGGGGGCAACACCTGCGGACCGGCGGAGCCGGATCCGTGGTGTTTCACGAATTGGGACCTTGGGTACCTGGGCGGTTTCCTGGGTTGAGGGGGAGCCGGGGAGACCGAACTGGCGCCAGGCTCGGCGGAGCTGGGTGTCTGAGCCGAAGCCCGAGATGTCTGCGGCGCGTGTGACGTTGACGCCTGATCGCAGGGCGAGTTGCGCGGTGGCGAGGCGCAGGCGGCGGAGGTAGGCGAGGGGCGCGACGCCGGCGTGTTCGACGAACAGGCGCGTCAGATGCCGGGGCGATGTGTGCGCGACATCGGCCATTCGGGGGACTGTCCAGTCGGCCTGGGGTTGCTCGCTCACCGCATCCTGCACGCGGTGCAGTGCGGCATGCAGGTGGTTGCGATGGGCCAGGAAGGGCGACAACTCCGGGTCGTGCGGACCGCGGCGCATGGCGACGACCATGGTTTGCGCCACCCGGGCCGCGAGCGATTCGCCGCAGGTTTCGGCGATGCGGTGCAGCATGAGATCGATGCCCGTGGTCACGCCGGCGCTGCTGTAGAGCGGCGGGGCCAGGACGAAGACGCGGTTGGCGACCACTTCGCAGCGCGGGTCGGTGCGTCGCAATTCATCGAGATGGTGATGGTGCGTAGTGGCGCGACGCCCTCCCAGCAGGCCTGCGTGGGCTGCAAGAAGGGTCCCGGCGCACACCGTGACGAGTTCCAGTCGGCCGCTTTCGAGCCGCAGGGTGCGCAGCCACTGGAGCAGCGCTTGCGCGGGCGCGTTGTCGACTGCCACGGTGTCGCCTGGCAGACCGACCAGCACCACCCAGGTCGGAGCGTCCCACTCGGACGGCAGCGGTTGAAGCCCCGCGAGTGCCACGCCGACGGAACTCGCCGAAGTCGGCTCCGGGCTCGCGAAGACGAGTTCGAATCGCGCCGGCCTGCCGCCGGCGACAAGCAGTTGGTTGGCGATGCGCAGCGCTTCGGCCGGCCCGGCCCAGTCGAGGATCAGGCTGTGGGGCAACAGCGCAAAGACGACGCGGATGGGGGCGTCGGGGTCTACTGCGCGGATCTCGTCCATGCGAAATCCATCTGTCGCGCCGTGCGCAGGGCCAGCGGCTCCGCCGGCGGCACGTCGTCGAACGAATGCCCAGGCCGCACGGAAAGTCCGGCCCGCATCCGCACCGGCGCCGGGCTGCGCGAGACGCAAGTCACCTCGAAGGGTGCCGGCGCGTCCGGCGCGGCTCGAAGGGCCATGCGGCTGGTAGTCGTGAAGACCTCGCAAGGGCCTGCGAGATCCAGCGCCTCGAAGTCGTCGAACGCGAGGATCACGACCCGCAGCGTGGGTTTCACGCTGGCACCTTCGAAATCTCGCCGAGGCGGGTGAGCGCTTCGTCCACGCTGCAGATCTTGGCGAACCGGCCGTCGAGCACCGTGGCCGTCCGGGCCTTGATGTCGGCCGCCGGTAGCGGCATGCCGTCGGGCTGGACCATGTCGAAGGTGAGCGTGGCATCGGTGACGTAGTCGACCTGCCAGCCCAGATCCGAGGCGTGGCGCGCGGTCGTCTCACAGCATTGCTCGGTGCGGATGCCGCTGATGACGAGGCGATCGATGCCGTTCTGCGTGAGCCAGACATCCAGCCCGGTGCCCACGAGGGCGCTGTGGCGCCGCTTCGTGAAGGTCGCTGCGGCCTTGAAGTCGGCCAGGCCGTCGAGCGGCCGCACGTGGCCTGATTCGATGGCGA
This sequence comes from Variovorax sp. P5_A3, assembly GCF_056400665.1. Taxonomy (NCBI): domain Bacteria; kingdom Pseudomonadati; phylum Pseudomonadota; class Betaproteobacteria; order Burkholderiales; family Comamonadaceae; genus Variovorax; species Variovorax sp. P5_A3. The sequence continues at coordinate 46,832 of NZ_JBFUKW010000026.1, forward strand.
AGGAATTGCTTGCTACGGCGGGTCCGTCGTTGTGGAAGATCCGGACGATGGGCGCGCCGGCCGCCGCGAAGCCCGAGACAAGGGCGTTCTGGGCGGCCAGGTAGGCGGGGAGTTCCATCTCGTCGAAATAGGGGCGGTGGCGGAACGACTCCTGTACGTCGATCACAATCAGACAGCTCTTCATGGTGCGGCAACTCCTGGAGGAAAGTGGATGATGCGCTTGATTTTCAGGGCATGGCGCTCGTTCGTCCGTGCTGCCTCGGACCGAAATCGATCAATTCAGGACATGCTATCGCCTAGACGAGCCCTGCCGCCTTCAGTTCCTTCTTAAGGTAGGCGTAGAAGAGCGGCGCCGCGACCAGCCCCGCCGGGCCGAACACCGCCTCGGCCACGAACATCACGGCCAGGAGCTCCCAGACCGACATCTGGGTGCGGCTGCCGACCACTTTTGCGTTGATCAGGTATTCGGCCTTGTGGATCAGGATCAGGAATGCGAGGCAGGCCAGCGCGACGAGCGGCGACACCGAAAGTCCTACCAGCGCGATGACTGTGTTGCAAATGAGGTTGCCAACGATCGGCACCAGGCCGGCCACGAAGGTGAGGGTGATCAGGGCTGGCGTGTAAGGCAGTTCCATCTTCCACGCAGGCAGCAGGAACAGCAGGAAGATGGCCGTCAGGAGGGTGTTGAAGGCGGCAATCCAGAACTGCGCCGCCACGATCTGCCCGAAGGCTTCGCCGAACAGGACGATGCGCTCCTTGAGTTGCTGCGCCAGCGGGCGGCGCGAGGACGCCTGTGTGGCAATGGCAGCCAATGACCCGATGATCAGGCCCACGTAGGCAAACAGCAGCCCGCCGAGCCAAGCCCGGCCGGTCAGTGCGAGCGAACCGGCTTGCGCGCGCAGAAAGCCGGCAATGGTCCGCTGCACCTCCGCGGCGCCTTCCGGCAGATAGGCGGCCATGTCGGGTGGCAGCTTGAGGCGGAACTCGAGCACTGTCCGCGCAACGAAATCGAGCAACTCCTTGTACTGCTCGGGTGCGTTCAGGACGAACTCGCGTGCCTCCGAAAAGCCGAGGACGAGAAGGCCGATCGGCGCCGCCATCACGAAGGTCGCGGCGGTGATGCGCGGCAACGACGGCACTGCGGCCCATGCGGGGTCGTTTGCGCTGATCTTCTGTGACCGGCGAAGGCCCGAGTGCAGCACGCGGGCGAGCCAGCGCGTGCCGAGAAAGCCGATGCATACGCACAGCAACCCCGGCAGCAACCCGTGCCACATCACCAGCAGCAGGGTGCCGGCAATGAGCACGTAGCTCGCCGTCACCAGGGATCGCGACGGAGTGCGGGTCGGCTCGCTCACGCGGCGCAGGCTGTTCAGGCGACGACGACTGCCGCGCCCGCTCCATGTTCGGCGATGACGCCGATTTCATGCACGGTCTCGCCGGCCGCGCGCAGCGTGTCTGCGCAGGCGGCGGCCTCGGCCGCGTCGATCACGACCACCATGCCGATGCCGTTGTTGAAGGTGCGGTTCATCTCGACGTCGTCGATGCCGGCGACCTGCTGCAGCCATGCGAAGAGTTCGGTCTGCGGCCAACTGCCCTTGCGCAGGTGGGCGGCCGTGCCTTCGGGCAGCACGCGCGGGATGTTCTCGAGCAGGCCGCCGCCGGTGATGTGGGCCAGGGCCTTGATCGGATGCCTGGCGAGCGCCGCCAGCACGGGCTTCACATAGAGACGGGTTGGTTCCATCACCGCTTCGCGGAAGGGCTTGCCGTCCAGCGTTGCCGGCAGGGCATCGCCCGCGCGCTCGATCACCTTGCGTACCAGGCTGAAGCCGTTGGAATGCACGCCTGACGACGCGAGGCCCAGTACGACGTCGCCGGGCCTGACGTTCTGCCCGGTGAGAATCAGCGACTTCTCGACTGCGCCGACCGCGAAGCCTGCGAGGTCGTATTCGCCGGCGGGATACATGCCGGGCATTTCAGCCGTCTCGCCGCCGATCAACGCGCAGCCGCTGAGCTCGCAGCCCCGGGCGATACCGCCGACCACGGCTGCAGCCGTGTCCACGTCGAGCTTGCCGCAGGCAAAGTAATCGAGGAAGAACAGCGGTTCGGCGCCCTGCACCAGCACATCATTCACGCTCATGGCGACCAGGTCGATGCCGACGGTGTCGTGCATGTTCCATTCGAAGGCCAGCTTGAGCTTGGTTCCCACGCCGTCGGTACCGCTCACCAGCACGGGTTCCTTGTAGCGCTTGGGCACCTCGAACAGGGCGCCGAAGCCGCCGATGCCGGCCAGCACGCCTTCGCGCATCGTCTTCCTGGCGAGGGGCTTGATCCGGTCGACCAGCGCGTCACCGGCGTCGATGTCGACGCCCGCATCCTTGTAGCTGAGCGGTGTGGAGGAGTTGGAGTTCATGGCGTGGCCGGACTGATGGAGGGGAGGGCGGAAGGAAGAGGACAATGAGGCCGGCAACCGATACGGTCGGGCCGATAGAATTCGCGACGATTTTAAGGGCGCTCATCGGCTCCCCTCCCTCAGGCTTGTCAGTCCTGCCCCATGAACCCTTCTTTCGCGTCACACGCGCCTCCTCAGCCGCTGCCGGCGGCCATGGCATGAAGCAGCTCGCGCTCGATATCGGCCTGGCGACCGGTCCGACGCTCGCGGGCTTTTTCGCCGGGCCGAATGAGCCGGCATTGCGGCACCTGACGCTGTGGGTAGGCGATGCGCGTGCGCCGACACTGCATTCACCGGTGCCGACCTATCTCTGGGGCGAGAGCGGAAGCGGGAAGTCGCATCTGCTGGAAGCCGTTCGCAGTGCGCTGCGCGAGCAGGGCGCCAGCGTCGGATGGCTGAATCCCGCGGTATCGAATCCGCCTGAATTCGACGATCGATGGGGCGCCGTCCTGCTCGACGATGTCCATCTCTTCACCGCGGTCCAGCAGCACGCGGCGTTCAATTGGTTCGTCAACGCGCAGAGCCTGCAGCGCGGCGTCGTCGCGGCCGGTGCCTTGCCGCCGGCCGACCTGCCTTTGCGCGAAGACTTGCGCACGCGCCTCGGCTGGGGTCATGTGTTCCACTTGCAGGTGTTGAGCGAGACCGAACGGCGCGCGGTCCTGCGGCAGGCCGCGGACGGCCGCGGCGTGATGTTGTCGGACGATGTGCTCGACTACATGCTGCACCGCTTCAGCCGTGACCTTGGCAGCCTGATGGAACTGCTCACCCAGCTCGACGGCTACGCCCTGCAGACGCAGCGCGCGATCACCATCCCGCTGATCCGGTCGATGCTCGAAAATGAATAGGGCGCCCGGAGCGCCGAACCCTTCCTCCCAATGATCAAGAAATTCATCGACAAACTTCTCGGCAAATCCGGCGATGCGCCGCTCGGCAAGGCTCGTTTCGGCAAACGCCAGGAGGTCGCCGCCTCGGTGCACGGCATCGATCCGGCCTTGGTCGATGAACGCGCCAGGAACGTCGTTACGACCTTGCAGGAAGCCGGCTTCGAGGCCTATGTGGTCGGCGGCGCGGTGCGCGACCTGCTGCTGGGGCTGCGTCCGAAGGACTTCGACGTGGCGACCAACGCGACTCCCGAGCAGGTGAAGAGCCTGTTCCGCCGTGCATTCATCATCGGGCGGCGTTTCCGGATCGTTCACGTGGTGTACGGCCGGGGGCGCGACCATGAAGTGATCGAAGTTTCGACCTTCCGCGCCTACATGGACAGTGCAGGGGCCGAACAGGTGGCGGGCAACGAACGCACCAGCAAGGGCGAACTCGCAGGCATGAAGCACGCCGTAGACGCCAGCGGCCGGGTGCTGCGCGACAACGTCTGGGGCCCGCAGGAAGAAGACGCCGCGCGCCGCGACTTCACTGTCAACGCGATGTACTACGACCCGGCCAGCCAGGTCGTGGTCGACTACCACAACGGCATCAAGGACGCGAAGAAGCTCACGCTGCGCATGATCGGCGACCCGATCACGCGCTACCGCGAGGACCCGGTGCGCATCATTCGCGCGATCCGTTTCTCGGCCAAGCTTGCCGCGCTCGGCTTCAAGCTGGAGCCCAAGACGGCTGCGCCGCTGGTCGAATCGAGCCGGCTGCTGGCGGACGTGCCCCAGAGCCGCCTGTTCGACGAGATGCTGAAACTGTTGCAGACCGGGCACGCGGTCGCGACCGTGGCGCAACTGCGCAAGCTCGGACTCTCGACCGGGATCTATCCGCTGCTCGACGTGGTCGTCGAGCGCGCCGAGCAGCCCTTCGTCAACGCCGCCTTGCAGGACACCGATCGCCGCGTCGGCGAAGGCAAGCCGGTGGCGCCGAGCTTCCTGCTGGCCTGCGTGCTGTGGGCGGACGTGCGCGACGGCTGGGCGCAACGCATGGAAGGGCGGCATGGCCAGCGGCCCCAAGCGTCGTTCCCGGCGCTTCAGGATGCCATCGACGACGTATTCAACGCGCGCATCGGCGACGTGTCAGGCCGCGGCAAGCTGGCGGCCGACATGCGCGAGATCTGGATGATGCAGCCGCGCTTCGACAAGCGCAGCGGCGCCACGCCCTACAGCCTGGTCGAGCAGGCCCGCTTTCGCGCTGCCTTCGACTTCATGCGGCTACGTGCCGATATCGGTGAAGTCGGCGAGGCGGTTGCGGAGTGGTGGCAGGAATTCAGCACTGCCGACGACATGCGCCGACAAGACCTGATGGAGCAGGTGCGCGATGAGCAGCAAAAGCGGACGCGCCAACGCGTACCGGCGCGTGCGCCAGCCGAACCGTCGTCCGGGCATCGGGTGGCAGTGCCTGGCTCGGAAGCTGCGCCGGACCTTCCGCCTGACGGCGAGGTCACCACCGCGCCGCGCAAGCGTCGCCGCCGGCGCAAGCCGCGCAGTGGCGGCGGAGAAGCCGGCAGCGTCGCGGCGGAATGACTGCCCGGGCCTTCGTCGCGATCGGCGCCAACCTCGGCGATGCGCGCGGCACCGTCGAGCGCGCGATGGCCGACCTGGATGGCTTGCCGGAAACGCGGGTGAAGGCGCGTTCCTCCCTCTACCGGACGGGGCCCATCGATGCGACGGGGCCCGATTTCATCAATGCCGTCGTGGAACTGGAGACGACTCTGGATCCGCATGTGTTGCTGACGGAGCTTCAGCGTCTCGAGATCGTGGCGGGTCGTGAACGGCCTTATCGAAATGCGCCGCGAACCCTCGATCTCGATCTGCTGCGTCATGGGGATGTGGTCATGGAAAGCGAAACCCTCACCCTCCCGCATCCGCGCATGAATGAACGCGCTTTCGTCCTGTTGCCGCTGGCCGAAATTGCGCCGAATCAAGTCACAAGCGGGCAGATCGCCAAGGTCGCGGACCAGCGGATCGAGCGGCTCTGACGGCTGCGTTCAGGTCTGCCCATTACACTTGCGCGGTTTTTCACGAAGGTGTCACAGACTTGTGCCGTGACGGCCGCGAACCCAGGAGAGCGCCATGTTCGGCAAGCTGCTGCCCCGCGAGGGGAATTTTTTCGAGATGTTCAATCAGCACGCCGACCGTATCGTCGAAGCCGCGCGCGCCTTCGAGCATCTGGTCGCCAACTACAACGACCTGCACCTTCGCGAGCAATACAACCGCGATGTCGACAATGCCGAGCGCGCCGCCGATCGCGTGACGCATGACGTCAACCGCCTGATCCACAAGACCTTCATCACGCCGATCGACCGCGAGCAGATCCACAAGCTGATCAACACGATGGACGACGTGGCCGACCTGATCCAGGACTCGGCCGAAACCATGGCGCTCTACGACGTGCGCCACATGACCGAGGAGATCACGCGCCTCACCGCGCTCAGCGTGAAGTGCTGCGAACGGGTGAAGGACGCGGTCAAGTTCCTGGGCAAGATCACCGACCCGGCCACGGCCGAGGCCACCCTGAAGACCTGCGAGGAGATCGACCGCCTCGAGTCCGACGCCGACCGCGTGATGCGCAGCGCGATGAGCAAGCTGTTCCGCGAAGAGCCGGACGTGCGCGAGGTCATCAAGCTGAAGGCCATCTACGAGCTGCTCGAAACGATCACCGACAAGTGCGAGGACGTCGCCAACGTGATCGAGGGCATCGTCCTCGAAAACTCCTGATACTGCGGGCTTCGAATGGCAACGGTTCAGGTCGCCCTCTGGGTGGTAGTGGTGCTGGTCGCGCTGGCCATCGCATTCGACTTCATGAACGGATTTCATGACGCGGCGAATTCGATCGCCACCGTCGTGTCGACCGGTGTGCTGAAGCCCGGTCAGGCGGTCGTGTTCGCGGCCTTCTTCAACCTGATCGCGATCTTCGTGTTCCACCTGAGCGTGGCGGCGACGATCGGCAAGGGCATCGTGCAGCCCGGGATCGTGGATGTGCACGTCGTCTTTGGTTCGCTGGTGGGTGCCATCAGCTGGAACCTCGTCACCTGGTACTACGGCATTCCCAGCAGTTCGTCGCATGCGCTGATCGGAGGCATCGTGGGTGCAGTGATTGCCAAGGCGGGCGCGGGGTCGCTGATTGCCTCGGGCATCTGGAAGACGGTGGCATTCATCTTCGTTTCGCCGCTGCTCGGTTTCCTGCTGGGTTCGCTGATGATGGTCTTGGTCGCCTGGACTTTCAGGCGTTCCACGCCGTCGCGCGTGGATCGATGGTTCCGGCGGCTGCAACTGGTCTCCGCCGGTGCCTACAGCCTGGGCCACGGCGGCAACGATGCGCAGAAGACCATCGGAATCATCTGGATGTTGCTGATCGCCACCGGCTACGCGGCCGCGGATGCGGAAGCGCCGCCGACCTGGACGATCGTGAGTTGCTACACCGCCATCGCGCTCGGCACCATGTTCGGTGGCTGGCGCATCGTGAAGACGATGGGGCAGAAGATCACGAAGCTCAAGCCTGTCGGCGGCTTCTGCGCTGAAACCGGCGGGGCGTTGACGCTCTTCCTGGCGACGGCGCTGGGCGTTCCGGTGTCGACGACGCACACGATCACGGGCGCCATCGTCGGGGTGGGCGCGGCGCAGCGCATGAGCGCAGTGCGCTGGGGCGTCGCCGGAAACATCGTGTGGGCGTGGATCTTCACGATCCCCGCATCGGCTTTCGTCGCCGCGATCGCCTACTGGATCGGCATCCAGGTCTTTTGACTCACCCCCAGGCTGCGCGCACTGCGTGTCGCTTCGCCTACCCCCTACCGGGGGCGGGCCGGCCGCTTCGGGCGGCCGGGCGCGGCGGCCCTCACGCCTTCACTGTGAGATTTTTCGGCCTGCTTCGATTTCGTGTTCGAAGTAGCGCTGGAAGCTGAATGCCAGGCTGGCCATGAGGATGGTGCTGCCGAAGAACAGTGCCAGGACGACGGCACCGATGGTGAGCCAGTTGGTATTGCCGGCCGCGCTGTCGGAGCGCCCGGCGTTGTAGCGGGCGTTCCATTTTTCCGGGGTCATCAGCCCATAGACGATGGCTGTGAGCGCGCAGCCGGAAATGGTGAAGCCGAGCAGAGGAATCAGCGCCCAGCTCATGCCATCGTCAAGACCGTAGAGCCGCACGCGCTCGACGCCGTAGAGGCCGAGAGCGGTCGGGATCGGTAGCAACCAGCCGAGGGTGCTGGAAAGGCCCCGAAGGTAGAAGCAATGCAAGCCCAGCGGGCCGCCCAGAAAGGCCAGCCACGCGGCCACGGTCTTGTTCTTCATTCGGGACTGGTCGAGCTGCCCGCTCCCAGCACCTTTTCCATCAGCACGACGTCGCGCCACTCGCCGAACTTCCATCCGCAATCCTTGAGTACGCCCACATGGCTGAAGCCTTGCGCGCGGTGCACGCCGATGGAGCCCGCATTGGCCGAATCGCCGATGACAGCGATCAGTTTGCGCACGCCGACGGATTCGGCGGCCTGGGACAGTGCGGCCAGCAACCTGGCCCCTAGACCTTGTCCGCGGGCGGCGTCGGCGAGGTAGATCGAATCTTCGGCTGAAAAGCGATAGGCGGGGCGTGGCTTGAACCAATTGCAGTAGGCAAAGCCGAGCAACTCGCCGTCGCGCTCTGCGACGAGGTAGGGGAGGTTCTTCGTGAGGACGTCAGCCCGGCGATGGGCCATGTCGCTGGCCGTTGGTGGTTCGGTCTCGAAGGTGCCAGTGCCGTGCAGGACGTGGTGGGCGTAGATGGCCGTGATGGCAGCGACGTCTTCGTCGCGGCTGGGTCGGATGAGGGTCATTCGGGAGTGCTTGGCGCGGTCAAGGATTGGAAAAAGAGACTGCGGGCTATAATCGTGGGCTTTTCAGCGTGTCGCTGGCCGGGTGGCCATGTCGCGTGTCTCGACGCTGGAAGAACACTGTGGGCGAACCTTGCGGGTTTGCTGCACCACCCGAAGGATAAATCATGGTCGTCATTCGACTTTCCCGCGGCGGTTCCAAAGGCCGTCCGTTTTTCAACATCGTCGTATCGGACAAGCGCGTTCGCCGCGATGGCCGTTTCATCGAACGCCTGGGTTTCTACAACCCGACCGCCAAGGAAAATGAAGAAAGCATCCGCATCGCGCAGGATCGCCTGACCTACTGGAAAAGCGTTGGCGCGCAAGCCTCCCCGACCGTGACCCGCCTCATCAAGCAGGCCGCGGCTGCTGCCCCCAAAGCGGCTGCCTAAGGCACCGCCCAGCGATGCTGCCCACCCTCGAAACCGCCGAATTGCCGGCGGATGCGATCGAAGTGGCGCGCATCGCCGACGCTTGGGGCATCAAGGGCTGGTTCAAGGTCTTGCCCCACAGCGCCCAACCCGAGGCGCTTTTTTCTTCCAAGCGCTGGTTCCTGCAGCCCCCGGGCGCGGCGAAAGGACACGCGTTCAGGCTCGCTATCCGCGAAGCCAAGGAACATTCCGATTGCATCGTCGCCTCTTCCGAGGACGTGCCGGACCGCAATGCGGCCGAGGCACTTCGCGGTGCGCGCGTCTTCGTGCCCCGGTCAAGTTTTCCAACTGCAGCTGACGACGAGTACTACTGGGTCGACCTGATAGGCCTCGCGGTCGTGAATCGCGAAGGCGTTTCGCTCGGTAGCGTGCGTGAATTGCTTGCCACGGGTCCGCAGACGACGCTGGTCCTGGACGCTGTAGAAGACGGCAATCCGGTCGCCCGAATGGTTCCCTTCGTGTCGGCTTTCATCGACAAGGTCGATCTGCCAGGCAGGCTGATCACGGTCGACTGGCAACCCGATTACTGATACGGGCCGAATCGGCGCCTTCATGCGCTTCGACGTTCTCACACTGTTTCCCGAACTGTTCGTACCGTTCTTCGCGAGTGGCGTAACGCGCCGTGCGTACGAATCGAAGCAGGTCGAAGTCGTCCTCTGGAATCCGCGCGACTATGCCGAAGGCAACTATCGGCGAGTCGACGACCGTCCTTTCGGTGGTGGCCCTGGCATGGTCATGATGGCGGAGCCACTGTCGGCTTGCCTCGATGCGGCGTTGGCGGGGCGTGGCGCATCTGCGCCGGTCGTACTGTTCTCACCGATTGGCGAAACCTTGCGGCATGAATCCGTCGAGAACTGGTCGGTTGGCGAGGGCGCGGTCCTGGTATGTGGTCGCTATGAAGGCATCGATCAGCGCCTTATCGATTCGAGAGTCACGCACCAGATCAGCTTGGGTGATTTCGTGCTCTCTGGCGGTGAGATTGCCGCCATGGCACTGTTGGATGCTGTGGCGCGCCTGCAGCCCGGTGTGCTGGGGGACGAAGCCAGTCATGTGCAAGACAGCTTCAATCCCGCGCTCGATGGCTTGCTCGACTGTCCCCACTACACGCGTCCCGAGCAATGGCAAGGCGAAGGCGTACCGTCGGTCCTGATGTCGGGCCACCATGTCCAGATCGAACGCTGGCGCCGGGACCAGCGCTTGCTGATCACCCGCGACAAGCGCCCAGATTTGCTCGATGCGGCGCGAAGGTCCGGAAGGCTCACCGCGGCGGATGAGAAAACGCTTCAAAAAAAGCTATAATCGTCGGTTCCCCGATCCTCTGCCCGGCCGTGCCGGCACGCGAAGTGCCACTGAAAAGGCGCCTTTCGTGTAGCGTGGGCAAGATCGAAATCAGGAAATCATGAACCTCATCCAGACCCTCGAGCAGGAAGAAATCGCCCGCCTCGGCAAGAAGATCCCCGATTTCATGCCTGGTGACACGGTCATCGTCAGCGTGAACGTCGTCGAAGGCAACCGTAAGCGCGTACAGGCCTACGAAGGCGTCGTGATCGCCAAGCGCAATCGCGGCCTCAACAGCGGCTTCACGGTGCGCAAGATCTCCAGCGGTGAAGGCGTGGAACGCACGTTCCAGACCTACAGCCCGCTGATCGCCAGCATCGAAGTCAAGCGCCGCGGCGATGTTCGCCGCGCCAAGCTGTACTACCTCCGCGAACGCAGCGGTCGTTCGGCCCGCATCAAGGAAAAGCTGCCGGGCAAGTCGTCGGCAGCGTCGGCCGCTCAGTAAGCACCATCCGCTTGTCGCGCAAAAGCCGCCATTCCAGGCGGCTTTTTGCATTGGGGCTCAATCAGGAAGGCATTCGTGATTTTGTTTTGGCGCTGCGTGTCATCCGCGCGCGGTCCTTGCATCGTTTAACTCAGTAAGCATTTTCTTGACTACCCCACCATCGGCCATGCGCGCTTCTCCTGTCGAAACCATCAATGCCGTCGTCCAGCCGGTGTTGCCGTCATTCGATCCACGCGATGTGCCGGTGAGCGGGGTCGACGTCAGTTTGCCGGCAGTGCCCCCTGATCTACTCAGCGCGCGCGCCTTGCGCGCACGGTTCGCCACGCCGCCGGTATGGACGCCCGAAATGCGCCGCGAGCCGCGAATGTTGGACCGGCCACCGGCTCAGGCCGCCGTGCTCATCCCCATCGTGATGAGACATGAGCCTACGGTTTTGCTGACGGAGCGCACTACGAATCTGTCGAACCACTCGGGACAGGTCGCATTTCCGGGTGGCCGCGTGGACCCCGAGGACGCCAACATCGCCGCTGCCGCGCTGCGAGAGGCGTGGGAAGAGGTCGGCCTGTCGGCGGCATACATCGAAGTGCTGGGCTGCCTTCCGACGTACACGACCATCACATCGTTCATCGTGACGCCGGTCGTCGCGCTCGTGCAGCCTGATTTCGAACTGGCGATCAATCCCCATGAAGTCGCGGAAGCTTTCGAGGTACCGCTCGGCTTCCTGATGAACCCGGCGAATCATCGCCGCCACACGTTGGTCGACGAGCAGATGTCTCGCGAATGGCTGTCGATGCCGTATCAGGACGGGGCCCACGAGCGCTACGTCTGGGGCGCGACAGCAGGCATGCTGCGCAATCTCTATCGCTTCCTGAGCGCTTGACCTGACCTGCGGGTTTCCCCAGGGAGTTGCTTGGATTCATGCGTTCCTGGGGTTCTAGAATCTTCCAATGAGCTTCTTTGCCATCCTGTGTGCGTTGCTGATCGAGCAGGTGCGTCCACTGGCGTATCACAACCCGGTATATGGCGGTGTGCTCGCCTGGACCCGCTGGACCAGTCGTAACTTCGATGCCGGCAAGCCAAATCACGGATGGGTCGCATGGTCGCTCGCAGTCTTCGTGCCGACGGTGCTCGTGTTGGCAGTGCACTGGCTCCTGATCCTCACGCTCGGGTTGCCCTTCGCGGTGCTGTGGAGCGTCGCGATCCTCTACGTCACATTGGGATTCCGGCAGTTCAGCCACCACTTCACCGGCATTCGCGACGCGCTCGACGAAGGCGATGAAGCGCTCGCACGTTCGCTGCTCGCACACTGGCAGCATGTCGATGCAGTCAATCTGCCTCGCAGCGAGATCGTTCGGCACGTCATCGAGCACTCCGTGATCGCGGCGCATCGGCACGTGTTTGGCGTGCTTGCGTGGTTTTCGATTCTTGCCGCGATCGGCCTCGGGCCTGCGGGCGCGGTGTTCTACCGGATGAGCGAATTTGTGTCCCGCTATTGGGCGCACAAGAACGGCGCGTCGACGCAGCCGTCGAGCATCTGGGTTCAGCAGGCCGCCGATCGTGCATGGAGCGCGATCGACTGGTTGCCTGCGCGGATCACCGCACTGGGCTTCGCCGTCGTCGGCAGCTTCGAAGAGGCGATCGACTGCTGGCGCAACGATGCGCAGCGCTTCCCGAACGAAAATGACGGCGTGATCCTCGCGGCAACCTCCGGCGCCGTGAATGTCAGGCTCGGCGGCGGCACGCTGAGCGCGGTACCTGCGACCGATCCGCTGCCGCGCGCGCAAGCCGGCGATTCATTTGCCGGTCGTGGCCCGGATAGCGGCAGCACGCCGGGACGCGAACCCGAGCCTGCGCACCTGCGCAGCGTGGTTGGCCTCGTATGGCGGTCGGTCGTGATGTGGATGGTATTGCTCGCGCTGCTCACGCTGGCGCGATTGCTGGGTTGAGCCGGCTGGGGGGATCGGACTTGTCCAACGCTCCAAGCTTCTGGAGTCCGAGAATCGCCGCCCTCGAGCCCTATGTACCCGGCGAACAGCCGCGGATCGCGAATCTGGTCAAGCTCAACACCAACGAGAATCCGCATCCACCGTCGCCGCGAGTGATCGATGCCATCTGCCGCGCTGCCGAGAACGCCCTGGAACGCTATCCGGACCCCGAATCCATCGCACTGCGCGAAGCAATCGCGGTGCGATACGGTTTGCAAAGCGATCAAGTGTTCGTGGGCAACGGTTCGGACGAGATCCTCGCCCACGCATTCTTTGCCTTCTTCCAGCAAGCCGAGCCTCTGCTGATCCCCGACGTCACGTACAGTTTCTATCGCGTCTACGCCCAACTCTACGGCATCGCTTGCGACCTGCAGCCTGTGGATGATGCTCTGCGCATCGACGACCGGGCACTGGCCGCGCGCGCAGCCACCGGTTGCGCTGGCATCGTCATAGCGAACCCGAATGCGCCGACGGGCATCGGCATGCCGCTGTCCCGCATCGAGGCATTGCTGAGGGCCTGCCCCGATCGCGTTGTTCTTGTCGACGAGGCCTATGTCGATTTCGGCGGCGAGAGTGCCCTGCCGCTGATCGCCGACCATCCGAATCTTCTGATCATCCAGACACTGTCCAAATCGCGCTCACTCGCCGGCTTGCGCGTCGGATTCGCCTGCGCGCAAGCACACTTGATCGAGGCGCTCGAGCGCGTCAAGAACAGCTTCAATTCCTACCCGATCGATCGGCTTGCGTCGGCGGGCGCCATCGCTGCATTCGAAGACGAAGCATGGTTCGCCAGGACGCGCGACGACGTTGTCGACACGCGCGAAGGCTTGGCGTTGCAATTGGAAGACCTGGGATTCGAAGTGCTCCCGTCGCAGGCCAACTTCCTTTTCGTCCGGCACCCGGCGCAGGACGCCGGTGAACTCGCTGCCTCGCTACGGGCGCGGGCAGTTCTCGTACGTCATTTCAGGCAGCCACGCATTGCGCAGTACCTGCGTATCACCGTCGGCACGCGAGACCAGTGCACGGCCCTGGTCGAAGCGCTGACCGAAATCCTGGACGCACGCTAGGATCCAGCCCGGAAACCCGCGGAACCGGCTCCGCCGGGCCGCAGGGGTTGCCCCGGGAAGGGGGTGCCCGAGCCACACGAAGTGGGCGAGGCTGGGGGTGAGTTCAATACTTCGGCTGGCTGAGCTCGGCGAAGAGCTCGCCGTAGATTCGGTAGCGCGAAGCGCTGATCGCTCCCGGATGGGAGGATGAATCCACCTGCGCGATCACGCCACACCCTGGTTCGTGAAGGTGCGTGCAGTTGTAGAACTTGCAGTCCCTGGCGTGCTCGGCGATGTCAGGCATCAGGCGCGCCAATTGCATGGCCTCGATGTGATGCAGCCCGAATTCCTGGAAGCCGGGAGAGTCGATCAGCGAGGTGCTTCGCGTCGCGTCGACCCAGTACCAGGTCGTGCTGGTCGTGGTGTGCTTGCCGGAGTTGAGGGCTTGCGAGATCTCGCCTGTCAGCGCTGTTGCGCCAGGCACGAGAAGGTTGATCAATGTGCTCTTTCCAGCGCCCGAGGGGCCGAGCACCAGCGTGGTGTTGCCGGACAGCATGGTCGTCAGCGTCGCGCGATTCGCCTGGTCGGCGGCCGTGAGCGCCAGAGGCACGACCTCGTAGCTCATGCGACGGTAGGGCGCGAGGCGTGCCCAGGCCCGCTCGAAAGGTACCGCGAGGTCGCTCTTGTTGAGCGCGATGATGGGTGTGATGCGTTCCGCCGAGGCAGCGATGAGCGCCCGCGTCAGTTGCGTCTCCGAGAACTCGGGCTCCGCCGCTATCAGGATGAGCACCTGGTCGAGGTTGGCCGCGAACGACTTCGTGCGGATCTCGTCCTGCCGATAGAACAGGTTCTTTCGCGGCAGCACCTTTTCGATCGTGCCCTCGTCCTCGCTTGCCTGCCACTGGATGCGGTCGCCCACCACGGCATGACTCTTCTTGCCGCGCGGATGGCAGATCAGCCGATCGCCGTCTGGCGTCTCGACGAGGCAGTGGCGACCGTGACCTGCGACAACAAGCCCGTCGCGCAGCGCCACACCGCTGGCCGTGCCGCCGCGCTGCTTAGCCAAGGGCGCGTTCCATGGGCTCAGTCCGCAATCAAGGCGTCCGCCTGCGCGGCGCAGTCGAAGTCGGTCGACGAAATGCCGTCTACATCGTGCGTGTTGAAGCGCACCACACAGCGGTTGTAGTGCACCGAGAGGTCCGGGTGGTGGTTCTGCCGATGCGCCACCCACGCGAGAGCATTTACGAAGGAGATAGTCTCGAAATAGTCGGCGAAGGTGAAAGTCTTCTCGATGGCGACGTTTGCCCCATCGCCAGTGAGCTTCCAGCCTTCGAGCCTTGCCAGGCTTGCCACGATTTCGGTGGCGCTCAATGCACGGCGCGCCTGGGTTTTCCAGTCCTTGGATTTCAGCATGCTATTCATCGTGTGGGCTTTCAGGATGAGGCCGTGGCCATGCGCGCCAGGCGCTCTGAGGCGGGGGGATGCGAGTAGTAGAACTTGACGAACACTGGATCCGGCGTGAGCGTCGACGCGTTGTCCTTGTAGAGCTTGAGCAGTGCTGCCCTCAGGTCCGCGCCGTTGGTCTGCGCGATCGCGTAGGCGTCGGCCTCGAACTCGTGCCTGCGCGAGATGAGCACAGGCAACGGTGCGACGAAGAAGCCGAAGACCGGCACCGCCAGCATGAAGAGCAGGATCGCGAGTGCATCGTTCGGGGCCGCCATGTTGGGTTGCACGCCCAAGCCCGTGTAGAACCACACATGGGTCGACAGCCAACCCAGCAAGGCAAAGCCGGCCAGGCTCAGCGCGAACATCGCCGCCATGCGCTTCATGACGTGCCGGTGCTTGAAATGACCCAGTTCGTGGGCCAGCACGGCCTCCACCTCGCCGGCGTTGAGCTGGCGCAGGAGCGTGTCATAGAACACCACGCGCTTGCTGGCGCCGAAGCCGGTGAAGTACGCATTTGCGTGCGCGCTGCGCGTGCTGCCGTCCATCACGAAGAGTCCCTTGGCCGCAAAGCCGCAGCGCTGCATGAGCGCATTGACGCGCTCTTTGAGCGCAGCATCGTCCAATGGCTGGAACTTGTTGAAGATCGGCGCAATGAAGGTCGGGTAGACGAGCATCAGCAGCAGATTGAACGCCATCCATGCTCCCCAGGCCCACAGCCACCACAGGGCACCGGCAGCGCCCATGAGCCAGAGGATCAGCGCCGCGATCGGAAGTCCGATCAGCGCACCCAGCAGCATGCCCTTGATGGCATCGGCCAACCAGAGCCGCCAGGTCATCTTGTTGAATCCGAAGCGTTCCTCCAGCCTGAAGGTTTGCCAAAGCGTGAACGGCAGTTCCAGCAAGCCGCCGACCAGCGCGAAAGCGGCGAGCAGGGCGAGTTGCTGCCACATGCCGCCGCCCATCCAGTCCAGCAGCAGCTTGTTCAGGAGGTCCAGACCGCCGAGCAAGGTCCATCCCAGCAATACCGCTGCGCCCCAGGCCATTTCGACAAGGCCGAAGCGGCTCTTCGCCATCGTGTAGTCCGCGGCCTTCTGGTGAGCGGCGAGCGTGATGGCTTGCTCGAAGAGCGCAGGCACCGAATCGCGATGGCGCGCCACGTGGCGAACCTGCCGACTGGCGAGCCAGAACTTCACCACCAAGCCGGCCACCAGCGCGACGGCAAAGGCCAGGGTGAAGGCGAGGGAGGAGGAGAAGGGAGCTGGCATGGCGGTCGAGTTTAGCCCGGGGCCCTGAGGCTCGGCGGTCGCCCTATCGTCGGAAAGGGCGCTTCCAGCGTCGGAAGCCCGGCCGTCCGGAGGGTCATCGACGACAATCGTCGAATGCCTGAATCCACCGAACCCGCGGCGCCCGCCCCTGCAGCCACACTGAAGAAGAGCGACCAGAACCTCGTTTGGCTGGACTGCGAGATGAGCGGTCTCGATCCTGAAAAGGAACGCCTGCTCGAAATCGCGGTCGTCGTGACCGGCCCCGGCCTGACGCCGCGCATCGATGGACCCGTGCTGGTCATCCACCAGAGCGATGAAGTGCTCGATGGGATGGACGCCTGGAACAAGGGCACGCACGGGCGCAGCGGGCTGATCGAGAAGGTGAAAGCTTCTTCGCTCGACGAAGCGACGGCCGAGCAACAGTTGCTCGAGTTCATCTCGCGCTACATCCCGAAAAGCGGCTCGCCGATGTGCGGGAACACCATCGGGCAGGACCGACGCTTCCTCGTGAAGTACATGCCGAGGCTGGAAGCGTATTTCCACTATCGCAACCTGGATGTCAGCACGCTCAAGGAGCTTGCCAAGCGCTGGAAGCCATCGGCCTACAACGCGTTCAAGAAGCAGCAGGCCCACACTGCGCTCGCCGACGTCCATGAATCGATCGAGGAACTCGAGCATTACCGCGAGACCTTTCTTCGAATTCAAGATTAGGTAAAAACCCCGAGCCATGCGATAATCGATGGCTTCGCTGTATTGCACAGCGTTTTCTTGCATCTCCCTATCTTGCACATCGCGCCCGAACGAACGGGCCGCGGCAAAGACGAAAGTCATTGCTGAACGTCGTTGGATGGTTGATGTTTTTCACCACCCGACGGAGCACCGCCCACGGCTGTGCTCGCGTATGAGATTTTTTAATGACCGACGCTTTTGAAGCGCAGGGCGAGTTCGCGCCTGTGAAATCCGATGAATTCGCCGTTTCGGGCGAACTCCAATCTTCTTCCAACGCTGCTCCCGCTTTCGAGGCGCTCGATGCCGTCGAGGCCGTGGAGCCCAAGCTGCCGAATGGCTTCATCAAGCTGGGTCTCGCGCCCGAACTGATCGCCGCGGTCGAAGATCTCGGCTTCACGCAACCCACCACCGTGCAGGAACAGGTGATTCCGCGCGCCATGACATCCAGCGGCCAAGCCGATGGCGCCACGCGCTTCGTTGATCTGATGGTGTCGAGCCAGACCGGCAGTGGCAAGACCGCCGCGTTCCTGCTGCCCGTTCTGCACACCTTGCTGCAGCGCCAGGCCGAAGCCGAGGCCGCAGCCAAAGCCGAGTTCCAGCGCCTTGCCGCCGAGGCCGCCGCCCGTGGCGAAGCGCCCCCGAAGAAGCCGAAGCGCAAGGACCCAACCAACGCGCGCCACTTCAAGGCGGCCACCCCCGGCGCGCTGATCCTGTGCCCTACGCGCGAACTCGCGCAACAGGTCGCGCACGACGCCATCGATCTGGTCAAGCACTGCCGCGGCCTGCGTATCGCCAACGTGGTGGGCGGCATGCCCTACCAGTTGCAGATCGCCCGGCTCCAGAACGCCGACCTGGTCGTCGCGACGCCGGGCCGCCTGCTCGACCTGCAGCGCTCGATGCAAATCAAGCTCGACCAGGTCAAGTTCCTCGTCGTCGACGAGGCCGACCGCATGCTCGACCTCGGCTTCTCGGACGACCTTGCCGAGGTCAACCAACTCACCATCGAGCGCCAGCAGACCATGATGTTCAGCGCGACCTTCGCGCCCCGCATTCAGCAGTTGGCAACGCGCGTGATGCGCGAGCCGCAGCGCGTGACGATCGACAGCCCGCAGGAAAAGCACGCCAATATCAAGCAGGTGCTGTTCTGGGCCGACAACATGCAGCACAAGCGCAAGTTGCTCGACCACTGGCTGCGTGACACCACCATCAATCAGGCCATCGTGTTCGCAAGCACGCAAGTCGAATGCGACGGTCTCGCCAACGATCTGCAGCAGGACGGCTTCAGCGCCGTGGCGCTGCACGGTGCGCTGAGCCAGGGCCTGCGCAATCGCCGCCTGATGGCGCTGCGCCAGGGTCAGGTCCAGATCCTCGTTGCCACCGACGTGGCTGCGCGGGGCATCGACGTGCCGACCATCACGCACGTGTTCAACTTCGGCCTTCCGATGAAGGCCGAGGATTACACCCACCGCATCGGCCGCACCGGCCGGGCAGGGCGTGACGGCATCGCCGTGACCTTCGCCGAATTTCGCGATCGCCGCAGGATCTTCGACATCGAGTCGTACAGCCGCCAACAATTCAAGTCGGAAGTGATTCCGGGGCTCGAGCCGCAACAGCGTTCGCCGCAATCGCGTCCGCAAGGCGACTTCGGCGGTCGTGGCCGTGACAACCACTCGCGCGATCGCAAGTTCGGCGGCGGTGCTGGCGCTCATCGTGGCAGCAATGGCGGCGGATTCGGTGGCGGCGGCTATGCCGGCGCCAGTGGCTTCAACGATCGCAATTCGCGCGCCCCGGGCGCCGGCGCGCCGCGTAGCTTCCAGAACCTGGGCAACGCCAATTTCGGCGGCGGCCGTGACGAAGGTGGCTACGGCCGCAAGCCGGGTTGGGGTGACAGTGCGCCGCGAGGCGGCGCTGGTGCCGGTACCCGCGGCGACGGCTTTGCGCCTCGCGGCCACGCGGGCGGCGGCAAGGTCTTCGTGCCGCGCGACGCCCAGAAGCGTGGCTTCAAGCCCAGCCGCTGAACGTAAGCGGCCTTGAGGCCGCATCCCATTCCACAAGCCCGCATTTCCAACGAAATGCGGGCTTTGTTCGTTGCGGGCACGGGTTGTACAGTCCGGGCGCTCTCTAGTGGGAAACGCGAATACGCTTCCTTTTTAGTTGACACTTGAACAGTTGAAAAGTAATGTATTGATGACTTAAGTCCTCCGGGGCCACGCTGGCCGCCGGTTCATCCACCTCATTCTTTCGACTGTCGACCTATGAAAATCGCAATTCTCGGCGGCGGCCACGGTGCCTACGCGGCTGCCGCGGATCTGTCCGAAGCTGATCATGAAGTGCGTCTCTGGCGCCGCGATGCGGACGCACTGGAACCGGTCGCCAAGGCCGGCTCCATCACCCTGAAGGATGCTGCCGGTGCGCGAGACGTGCGGATCGCGCTCGCCACCGCCGACATCGGAACCGCAATGCGGGGTGCCGAGTTGATCGTCATCCCTACGCCGGCCATCGCGCAGGAAGACATCGCCCACGCGATGGCTCCGCATCTGGTCGATGGCCAAGTCGTGTTTCTCCCGCCAGGTACGTTCGGCAGCTTCGTCATGGCCCGGATCGTGAAGGCGGCTGGCAATCACGCCGATGTCGCATGGGCTGAAACAGGCACATTGCCCTACCTCGCCCGCAAGCACGGCGAGCGCGAAGTCAACGTGACCATCCGCGCCATCCGCCTGCCGACCGGCGTGTATCCGGCGCGCAAGGAGCGCGACGCGATCGAGGTCATCCGCAAGGCCTATCCCAGCGTGCATGGTTGCGGCGATGCGCTGTCGGGCGCGCTGATGAACGCAGGCCCGGTCATCCACCCGCCGCTGATGGTGATGAACGCCGCGCCGCTGCAGCATTTCGAGCGCTGGGACATCCACAACGAAGGCACTCAGCGCGCCGTGCGCGATGTGACCGACCGGCTGGACCTGGAACGCATCGCCGTGCGCGAGGCCCTGGGACAGGGCGCGCCGCACTACCCGCTGGCCGATCACTACAACAACGACCAATGGATGTACGGCGACGCGCACAAGCAGCTGGTCAAATCCGGTGACTGGCGCGAGAACATCGACCTCTATGCGCACAGGTACATCACCGAAGACACCGAACTCGGGCTCGCCTTCCTCGCCTCGGCGGCCCGCTTCGTTGGTGTGGACGCGCCGATTGCGCATGGCCTGCTGGCGATCGTCGGCGGCTTCCTCGGCCGCGACCTGCGCAAGGGCCCGCGCACACTGGAAACACTAGGCCTTGCCGGCCTGACGCCAGCGCAACTCAAGCAAAGGCTGCACGATGGGGAATGACCTTCCCCGCTTCGCGGCGGTGGGCGCGGGCCGGATGGGGCGTGGCATCGCCATCGCCTTCGCCTACGCGGGCCACCGCATCTCGCTGGTCGATCTGCGCCCGCGCTCGGACGCGGCCTGGCAGAAGCTGCGCGAAGAAGCCCGGGCAGAAATCGAAGCCAGCCTGTCGAGCCTTTCCCAACTCGGCGTGATCGATGGCGTACAGGTCCAGGCCATCGCCGAGCGGGTCGACTTCGTCAAGGCAGCCGATGCACCTGCCGCACTCGGCGCCGCCGAACTGGTCTTCGAGGGCGTCCCCGAGACGCTCGAAGCCAAGCGCGATGCGTTCGACCACATCAATCGCCACTGCCGCGAAGACGCGATCCTCACCTCGACCACCAGCAGCATCCTCGTGACGCAACTGGCAGCGCTGGTGCACCGGCCCGAGCGCTTCCTCAACATGCATTGGCTCAATCCGGCCTACGTGATCCCGGTGGTCGAGCTCAGCTGCCATCCCGGCACCGATCCCGCGGTCCTCGAGCGCACCAAGGCCTTGATGAAGGCGATCGGCAAGCTGCCCGTCGTGTGCGGTGCGTCCCCCGGCTACATCGTGCCGCGCCTGCAGGCGCTGGTGATGAACGAAGCCGCCCGCATGATCGAGGAGGGCGCTGCCACGGCGGAAGAGATCGACAAGGCCACGCGCTACGGCCTCGGGCTGCGATTCGCGGCCCTCGGCGTGGTCGAGTTCATCGACTTCGGCGGTTGCGACATCCTGCATCACGCAAGCCGCGAGATGGCGGCATCGATCGATCGCGCACGCTATACCGCGCCAGCCATCGTGGATCGCATGGTCGAGGAAGGCCGGCTGGGCCTGAAGAGCGGCAGCGGCTTCTACGAGTACGAGGGACGCGATGTCGGAGCCTACCGGCGCGACGTGCTCTCCCGAACACTTGGCATGCTCAAGCACGCCGGCCTCTGGCAACCGCCCGCCGACGAGTCGCGCAAATGAAGATCCGACGCGCATTCGCCGACCTGTCGGTGGGCCAGGTCCACTACGCAGAGTGCGGTGATGCGCATGCGCCGGCCGTCCTGCTGTTGCATCAGTCGCCGCGCAGTTGGGCCGAGTACCGCGAAGTGCTGCCTTTGCTCGGTGCACGCTATCGCGCGATCGCGATGGACACCGCCGGATTCGGTGATTCCGACGCCGGCGATGTTCCGGCCAGCATCGAGCAGTGGGCGCGCGTGGCCTGCGAACTGCTGGACGCGCTGCGCATTGGGCGCGCGGACGTGGTGGGACATCACACCGGGGGCGTCATCGCGGTCGAGCTGGCCGCGAGCTTCCCCCGTCGCGTGCGCGGCCTGGTGCTGTCGTCCACGCCCTTCACCGATGAAGCCTTCCGTCGCGCACGCGCAGGGCGACCGCCTATCGACGAGGTCGAGCCCAGCGGAGACGGCAGCCACCTGGCGGCGCTGTGGCAGCGGCGGCAAGGGTTCTATCCAGTGGATCGTCCTGACCTGCTTGAGGCCTTCGTTCTCGATGCCCTCAAGGCCAGTGGCGGCCCCGAAGACGGTCATCGTGCCGTCGCGGCATACAGGATGGAAGACAGCATTCATCGCGTCGTGCTTCCCACGCTCATCCTGCGAGCCACTGAAGACCCTTTCGCCTCGCCGCACGCCGCCGAACTGTGCGAGCACCTCTCGAACGCGCGCATCGTCGACATCGAAGGCGGAATGGTGCCCTTGCCCGACCAGATGCCCGGCCCCTTCGCACACGCCGTGCTCGCGTTCCTGGAGACCCTCCCATGAAAGCCGTGCGCGTGCACGCCTTCAATGCGGAGCCCGCATTGGAAGAAATCGCCAAGCCCCAACGCCGTGCGGGCCGCACCATCGTCCGCATGGAAGCGACCACAGTCGGCCACATCGACCGCACCGTTTGGCGCGGCAGCTTCCTGAAACATCCGCCGTTTCCCTATACGCCGGGCGTGGAGGCGGCTGGCGTCGTCATTGCTGGCGCGAGTCATGCGGAGGGCCAGCGCGTATGGCTGCGCGGGAGCGGACTCGGCACGCTGTTCGATGGCACCTGGTGCGAATTCATCGATGCGCCCGACGAAGCTCTGGGCTTGTTACCGGATGCGGTGCCGTCGACCATCGGCTCGGCCTTCTTCTCGCCGTGCACTTCCGCCTGGGTGGCGCTGAAGGACGTCGCCCGACTCCGCGCCGGTGAAAGCATTCTGGTGACCGGCGCCACCGGCGCGGTCGGATCACTCGTCGTGCAACTCGCGCTCGATGCCGGTGCCGAAGTGACCGTGGCCGTGAGCCGCATCGAGCAGGCCGCCACCATGCCGGTGGCCGCGAAGATCGTCGTCCTGCACGGCGACCTGTCGACCGCATTGGAATCCGTGTCTGTCGATCTGCTGGTCGACACGGTCGGCGGACCGATCCTCGCCGCTGCGCTGACCCGCGTTCGGCCCGGCGGCCGCGCCGTGCTCGTTGGCTACACCGCGGGCAATTCGCTCGCGCTGGACATCGCCCACTTCCTGCAGCGAGACGTTGCGCTGTTGCCGCTGAACATGTTCCGTCGTGAAGCGGCGGGCCGAGCGGCTGCGCCCGACTTGCTGGCCCGCCTGGCCGACGGCCGACTGAAGCTCGACGTACAAACCTTTGCGCTCGAGGAAGCAGCCACTGCAATGGAGTGGATCGGCCAGCGCAACCATCGTGGCCGCGCCGTGCTGGTGCCGTCGCGCTGACGGCCTAGTCGTCCGCGTCCGTGTCCGGCGCCTCGCCCGGCGCGCGTGCGTGCAGTTGGATGATGTGCCGCAGCGTGCTCTTGAGTTCCTCTGCGCGCTGAAGCCCGAAGGGTTCGAGCACGCGCATCTCGTGCTCGCGCGCCAGTTCCATCAGATGCTCCACCGCCTTCGCACCTTTGCGCGTGATGCGCACCAGAGTGACGCGGCGATCACTCTCATGGGGCAGCCGCTCGACCTGTTCACGTGCCTCCATCCGGTCCAGCAGCCGCGTCACCGTGGGTTGCTTGGTCACGGTCACCTGCGCCAACTGGCCGATGCTGATGGCCTCGCCGCCCGCCAGCGATGCCATCACCCGCCATTCGGACACCGAAAACCCGTGCTGGCGCGCGACCCGGTGGAACTCGGAGGAAATGAGCTGACTGGCCTGCGCGAGCAGCGCGGGCAGGTAATCGTCGACGAAGCGAAGCGTTTCGGCGGGCGCTTCGTCGGTGAACGGTCCCTGGCCCTCGGCGGGCACGCTGCTTGCTTGGCTAGGGTTATTCATGATTGTGAATACATTCAGTACTAAACATTATAGAGGCCGAGGTTTCGAGAGGAACCCCACGATTCCAGACAAGAAAGGGCCGCCATGGCTGAGAGATCATTCGTCGAAGAGGTCAAGAAGCTGCGCCTGAAGGGCGGCGAGGTCTTCCGGGGTGAAGGCATTCTGGCAGTCACCAAGGCATTGCTCGAGTCCGGGGTTTCCTACGTGGCCGGCTACCAGGGGGCGCCCATCTCGCACCTGATGGACGTCCTGGCCGACGCACAGGACATCCTCGCCGAACACGGCATCCGATTCGAGAACAGCGCGAGCGAGGCCACGGCCGCTGCCACGCTCGCGGCCTCCGTCAACTATCCGTTGCGCGGCGCGGTGACCTTCAAGGCCACCGTGGGCACCAACGTGGCCTCCGACGCGCTGGCCAACCTGGCCTCGGGCGGCGTGACGGGCGGCGCGCTGATCATCGTCGGCGAGGACTACGGCGAAGGCTCGTCGATCATGCAGGAGCGCAGCCACGCCTTCGCGATGAAGTCGCAGATGTGGCTGCTCGACCCGCGCCCGAACCTGCCGAGCATCGTCGACGCGGTGAAACAGGGCTTCGACCTCTCCGAGGCGAGCAACACGCCGGTGATGCTGCAGTTGCGCATTCGCGCCTGCCACGTCCACGGGCAATTCATCGCAGGCGACAACCGCCGTCCGAAATTCACGATCAAGGAAGCGATGGAGAACCCGCAGCGCGACGTCAGCCGCATCGTGCTGCCGCCCGCGAGCTTCCTGCACGAGCAGGAGAAGGTGAAGGACCGCTGGCCCGCCGCGGTGCGTTTCATCGAGGAGCGCCAGCTGAACGAGTTCTTCTCGGAAGACGCCGACGACATCGGCATCATCGTGCAGGGCGGCAGCTACAACACGTTCATCCGTGCGCTCGAAAGGCTGGAACTGGCCGACGTCTACGGCAACACGAAGGTGCCGCTCTATGTGATGAACGTCGCCTACCCGGTGATCCCGAGCGAAGTGCTGCGCTTCTGCGAAGGCAAGCGCGCCGTCCTGATCGTGGAAGAAGGCCAGCCCAACTTCATCGAGCAGAACCTCGCGACCATCCTGCGCCAGGCCGGCTCGACGACTGCCTTGCACGGCAAGGACATGCTGCCGGTCGCCGGCGAGTACACGGCTGCGGAGCTGCTCAAGGGCGCGCGCGCCTTCTGCGAGCGCTACGGCCGCCTCCAGCCGCTGCCCGTGCCTGCGGCGGTGCGCAAGATCATTCCCCTCACCGAAGTCGCGGAGATCGGCGTCGATGCCGCGCCGGAACCCGCGAAGCCGCTGGGTGACAGCGTGCATGCCCGCCCGCCCGGCTTCTGCACCGGTTGCCCCGAGCGCCCGATCTTCAGCGCGATGAAGCTGGTCGAACGCGAACTGGGCCCGCACCACGTCAGCGCGGACATCGGCTGTCACCTGTTCTCGATCCTGCCGCCGTTCAACATCGGCAACACCACCATGGGCTACGGCCTCGGTGGCGCGGGCGCCGCAGCGCTGAACGTGCCGGCGGGCAAGCGTGCGATCTCGATGATGGGCGACGGCGGCTTCTGGCACAACGGGCTGACGAGCGGCGTCGCGAACGCGGTGTTCAACCGCAGCGACAACCTCACCATCGTCGTCGACAACAACTACACCTCGGCAACCGGCGGGCAGGACATCCTTTCGTCCAACGCGCTCAACCCGACGCGCAGCACCGGCCATGAGATCGAGCGCGCAGTGCGTGGCGTCGGCGTCAAGTGGGTGAAGACCATGCGCCGCACCTATGACGTCGCCGGCATGCGCGATGTGCTCAAGGATGCGCTGACCACGCAGGAGAAGGGCCCCAAGGTCCTCATCGCCCAATCCGAGTGCATGCTCAACAAGCAGCGCCGCGAAAAGCCAATGGTGCGCAAGGCCATCGCCAGCGGCAAGCGCATGGTGCGCGAGAAATTCGGCGTCGACTCCGACACCTGCACCGGCGACCACTCGTGCATCCGGCTGTCGGGTTGCCCCTCGCTGTCGATCAAGCCCAACCCTGATCCGCTGCGCACGGATCCGGTCGCAACCGTGCTCGACACCTGCGTCGGCTGCGGCGTGTGCGGCGAGGTCTCGCACGCCGCCGTGCTCTGCCCCTCGTTCTACAAGGCGCAGATCGTCAGCAATCCAAGCCGCTGGGACCTGATGCGCGAACGCTTTCGCACGCGTGTGATCGGCTGGCTGCAACGCGGCGAGGCCAAGCGCCGCGCGGCCTACGCGTTCTGAACGGAATCACATGCGACAACAACCCATCAAGATTGCAATCCTCGCCATGGGCGGCGAGGGTGGTGGCGTCCTGGCCGACTGGATCGTCGACATGGGCGAGGCCAATGGCTACGTTGCCCAGACCACCTCCGTGCCGGGCGTTGCCCAGCGCACCGGCGCGACCATCTACTACGTCGAGCTCTACCCGGAGGCGCAGGCCGAGGCCGATGGCGGCAAGCCCGTCCTGGCGCTGATGCCGCTGCCGGGCGATGTCGATATCGTCCTCGCATCGGAACTGATGGAAGCCGGCCGTGCCGTGCAGCGTGGACTGGTCACGCGCGACCGCACCACCTTCATCGCCTCGACCCACCGCGTCTACTCGATCGCCGAGAAGAGCGCCATGGGCGATGGCCGCGTCGACAGCGCGGAACTGCTGGCACATGCCGAACGCGCAGCCAAGCGCTTCATCCGTTTCGACATGGCGCAGGCGGCGGAAGCCTCCGGCAGCGTGATCAGCGCCGTGCTCTTCGGTGCGCTCGCCGGCTCTGGCGTGCTGCCGTTCGGCCGCGCCCAGTTCGAAGCGACCATCGAGCGCGGCGGCGTCGGCGTCAAGCCGAGCCTGAAGGCCTTCGGCGGGGCCTTTGCGCGTGCGGAGGGCGCGTTGGAACCGGAGGTCCCCATGGCCGAGGCACCGGCACCACAGCCGCGTCATCCCGCCGTGCGTGCACTGGTCGAGCGCGTGCAGCGCGACTTCCCGGCCTCCGCGCAGCCTCTGTTGCTCGAAGGGGTGCGCAGGCTGATCGACTACCAGGATGTCGACTACGCCGGACTCTACCTCGACCGCATGGCCGCGATCGACGCATTGCAGAGCAACGACGATGGCCGGCTGCTGCGCGAAACCGCGCGCCATCTCGCACTGTGGATGTCCTACGAAGACACCGCCCGCGTCGCCGCGCTCAAGACGCGCTCTTCACGCTTCGATCGCGTGCGCGGCGAAGCGCGCGTGGAAGACGGCCAGGTGCTCGCCATCAACGAATACATGCACCCGCGCCTGCAGGAAATCTGCGAGACCCTGCCTGCCGGCTTCGGCCGCTGGCTGATGAACTCGACCTTGCCGCGCAAGCTGGTCGAGCGCCTCACGCAGAAGGGCCGCGTGATCCAGACCAGTTCGCTGCATGGCTACCTCATGCTCAGCACCGTCGCCGCGATGAAGCGCTGGCGCCGTTCGACCCTGCGCTACGCCGACGAAAACCGTCGCATCGAGGAATGGCTGAAGCGCATCGCCGACATCGCCGCGGGCAACCCCGCGCTCGCGGTCGAGGTTGCCCAGTGCCAGCGCCTCGTCAAGGGCTACAGCGACACCCACGAGCGCGGCCTGCGCAATTACGACACCGTGATGGATGCCTTGCAACGTGCAGGGTCCGCCATCGCGCCCGCCACCTTGCGCGAACTGCGTGACGCGGCCCTGGCCGACGAACACGGCCACAAACTGCGCGCCGCACTTGCACAGCACGCGCTCGCCTGAACCGGAACCCTGCCCATGTCCGCCCAGCCCGCCACCTTGCAATTGCGCGTCGTCGAGGCGCGCGCGTTGAATCCGCTGATCAAGACCTTTCGCCTGGCTGCCGTCGACGGCGGTGTTCTGCCCGGCTATACCGCCGGCGCGCACATTCGGGTCCAGGTCGAACTGCCCGATGGCAAGAAGGACTGGCGCCACTACTCGCTGATCAATTTCGCGACGCAGACCGATGCCACCGACGCGCCGACCGCCTATGCCATCGCGGTGCGCAAGGAAGACGACGGCCGCGGCGGCTCGCGCTTCATGCACGAGCGCCTGCGTGATGGCGATCTCGTCACCATCGAAGTGCCGAAGAACGACTTTCCCCTGCACACCGGCCCCGGCGGGACCGTGCTGCTCGCAGGCGGCATCGGCGTGACGCCGCTTGCCAGCATGGCAACTCGCCGCCGCGCCGAAGGCCTGCCGGTGCGCATGCACTACGCCGGCCGCAGTCGCGAGCTGATGGCCTTCCTGCCCGAACTGCAATCGGTGTTGAACGACGACCTCGTGGTTCATTCGGACATCGAGCGTGGCCGCCCCTTCGACATCGGTGCGCTGCTCGACGGCATCCCCGCGGGCGACCGCCTCTACGTGTGCGGCCCCAAGGTCATGCTCGACGCCGTGCTGGCGCAAACGCAGGCGCGCGGCTGGACGCACGACCGCGTGCACTTCGAACTCTTCACCACGCCCGTGGTGGAAGAGGGCGACCACGCCTTCGAGGTCGAACTCGCCCAGTCCGGCCAGCGATTCACCGTACCCGCGGACCAGAGCGTCCTCGACTGCCTGATCGAGCACGGCTGCGATCCGATGTTCGATTGCAAGCGAGGCGAATGCGGCGTGTGTGCGACGCCGGTGCTCGAAGGCGACATCGACCATCGCGACTACGTGCTGACCGCGCGAGAAAAGGCCGAAGGCAACGTGATGCAGATCTGCATCTCGCGCATCAAGGGCCAGCGGCTGGTGCTGGACATCTGAAGGAGACACGAACATGACTTCCTACCGAGGCAATCCCGAAGCCGTGCGCGCGCTGGTGCAGCCCGACCGTGTGCATCGAGACCTCTATACGAGCGCCGAACTGTTCGAACTGGAGCAGGAACACTTCTTCGCGAACACCTGGAACTACGCGGGCCACGAGAGCCAGATCCCGAAGTCCGGCGACTACCTGAACACCGAGATCGCGGGCCGTCCCCTGATCATCGTGCGCCACACCGATGGCTCGGTGCGCGCCATGATGAACCGCTGCGCGCACAAGGGATCACGCCTGGTAACCGCACCCTGCGGCAACACCGGCAAGTTCTTTCGCTGCCCGTACCACGCGTGGACCTTCAAGACCGACGGCTCGCTGCTCTCGATCCCGCTGAAGAATGGCTACGAAGGCACGCAACTGCACGAGTGCGAATCGGCCAAAGGCCTGACCACGCTGAAGAACGTGCGCAGCTACCGCGGCTTCATCTTCATCAAGATCAATGACGTCGGCCCGGACTTCGAGGCGTTCTTCGGCGATTCGCTGAGCTCCATCGACAACATGGCGGACCGCTCGCCGGAGGGCGAACTCGAAATCGCCGGCGGCTGCCTGCGCTTCATGCACCAGTGCAACTGGAAGATGTTCGTCGAGAACCTCAACGACACCATGCACCCGATGGTGGCGCACGAGTCTTCCGCCGGTACCGCCAAGACCATGTGGGCCGACAAGCCGGCCGACGAACCGAAGCCGATGGCCATCGAGCAGTTCGTGCCCTTCATGTCGGACTACAAGTTCTTCGAGGACATGGGGGTGCGCACCTACGACAACGGCCACAGTTTCACCGGCGTCAACTTCAGCATCCACAGCAAGTACAAGGCGATCCCCGACTACGACAACGCGATGAAGGCGAAGTACGGCGAGGAGCGGACTGCGCAGATTCTCGGCATGGCGCGGCACAACACCGTGTACTACCCGAACCTCACCATCAAGGGCGCAATCCAGGCGATCCGCGTGGTGCGGCCGATCTCGGTCGACAAGACGCTGGTAGAGAGCTGGACCTTCCGCCTCAAGGGTGCGCCGCCGGAACTGCTGCAACGCACGACCATGTACAACCGGCTCATCAACTCGCCCTTCTCGGTCGTGGGGCACGACGACCTGCAGGCCTATCGCGGCATCCAGGCGGGGCTGCATGCGAGCGGCAACGAGTGGGTCAGCCTGCACCGCAACTACGACCCCTCTGAGACGGCCGGCGGCGAGATCACGACGCTCGGCACCAGCGAGCTACCGATGCGCAACCAATACCGCACCTGGGCCCGCTACATGACGGAGACGATGTGATGCAGGCCACGGTGACCCGCCAGGACCTGATCGACTTCGTGGTCAACGAATCGCGCCTGCTCGACGCGAAGCGCTACGAGGAATGGAACGCGCTCTTCACCGATGACGCCTTCTACTGGGTGCCGCTCATTCCAGACCAGGAAGACGGCATCAATCACACCTCGCACCTCTACGAGGACAAGCTGCTGCGCGATCTGCGCATCGAGCGTCTCAAGAGCCCGCGGGCGTTCTCTCAGCAGCCGCCCAGCCGTTGCCACCATCTCCTGCAGGTGCCGACGGTCGAGGAATTCGACGTGGATGCCAATCGCTTCGTCGTGCGCACCGAATTCCACTACACCGAGTCGCAGGGCGACGAGTTGCAGTTCTATGTCGGCACCTTCTTCCATCACCTCACGGTGGACAGCGGTGCACTGCGCATGACGCTGAAGCGCGTGAACCTGCTCAACTGCGACGCGGCCCTGCCGGCCGTGCAGCTCTTCATCTAGGGCCACCATGAACGCAACCGTTCACGACGCCTTCAGCGCCAGCGCGCGGCGCACGCCGGAGGCCGAGTTCCTCTTCACCGAGTCGGTCACCGCAGCCGCCTACGGCATCGGGCCCGGCGCCATCTCTTGGGACAAGGCTGCGGGCGAAGTCGAGCGACTTCGGCTTGCCTACGCCCAGGCAGGCTACGGCCATGGCCATCGCGTGGGCCTGTTGCTCGAGAACCGGCCGGCATTCCTCTTCCACTGGTTCGCGCTCAATGCGCTCGGTGTGAGCGTGGTGCCGATCAATGCAGAGATGCGTTCCGCCGAGTTGAGCTACCTCATCGGTCACAGCGAAATCGGCCTGGCCGTGACGCTGCCGCATCGCGCGGCAGATCTGCGCGCCGCCGCAGAGACCGCAGGCATCGCCTTCGAGACGATGGGCCCTGACGATGCAGTGCCGTCCTCCAAGACCAAGGTGCCCCGAGCCGCGGAGCCAATCGGGCTCGCGAGCGAATGTGCGCTGCTCTACACCTCGGGCACCACCGGCCGTCCGAAGGGCTGCATGCTGGGCAACGAGTACTTCCTGCGCGCCGGCCAGTGGTACGCGGAACTCGGCGACCTGTGTCCCGTCCGCTCCGATGCCGAGCGCATCATCACGCCGCTGCCGCTCAACCATGTGAATGCGATGGCGTTCTCGACCATGGTGGTGCTCGTCGCCGGCGGTTGCCTGGTGCAACTCGACCGCTTCCATCCGAAGTCGTGGCTGCAGAGCGCGCGAGAAAGCGGCGCCACCATCGCGCACTACCTTGGTGTCATGCCCGCCATGCTGCTGTCTGCGCCAGCGATGGATTCGGACCGCGAGCATTCGATCCGCTGGGGCTTCGGCGCCGGCGTGGACCGCAAGAACCACGCACCCTTCGAGTCGCGCTTCGGCTTCCCCCTGGTCGAAGCCTGGGCGATGACGGAGACCGGCGCTGCCGCCTGCGTGATGGCCAACCACGAACCGCGCCACGTCGGCACGAGTTGCTTCGGACGTCGCGAGGACTTCGTCGAGATCCGGCTCGTGGACGACGAAGGCCGCGATGCCGCCGACGGCTCGCCGGGCGAACTGCTGGTCCGTTCCTCGGGTTCCGACCCAAAGCGCTACTTCTTCTCCGGTTATCTCAAGGACGAGGAAGCCACGCGCGAAGCCTGGGCCGACGGTTGGTTCCATACCGGCGATATGGTGCGGCGCGACGTGGACGGCAACTACTACTTCGTCGATCGCAAGAAGAACGTGATCCGCCGCAGCGGCGAGAACATTTCCGCGGTCGAAGTCGAGAGCGTTCTCAACCAGCATCCGGCCGTGAAGACGTCCGCCGTCGCAGCGACGCCCGACACCGTGCGCGGTGATGAGGTGCTGGCCTGCATCGTCATGCGCGATGACGTCGACACATCGTCGCCCGCCCAGGTCGCCGCCAGCATCGTCGAGCATGCGCTGGCGCAACTGGCCTATTACAAGGCGCCGGGCTACATCGCTTTCGTCGACGCGCTCCCGCTGACCGCCTCGCAGAAGATCCAGCGCGGCCAGTTGCGCGAACTGGCGCAGGCCTTGCCCGGACAGCCGCACTGCATCGACACGCGCTCGATGAAGAAGAGGCAGGCATGACCAGGAGACGGCTTTCCTACGAAGGCGTGGCAGTCGCCGTGCCGGTCACCGTGCCCTACGTGCGCTACTCCACGCGCACCGCGCACTGGTTCCTCGGCCAGGCGATCGAGGCGCTCGTCAAGGCCAGCGGCGTGAAGAAGGAGCAGATCGACGGCCTCTGCGTCAGCAGCTTCTCGCTCGCGCCGGACACCGCTGTCGGCGTAACACAGCATCTCGGCCTGTCGCCGCGCTGGCTCGACCACATGCCCACCGGCGGCGCATCGGGCGTGATGTGTCTGCGGCGCGCGGCACGTGCGGTGCAGTCGGGCGATGCCGATGTGGTCGCGTGCGTCGCGGCCGACACCAACCATGTCGACTCCTTCCGGCAGACGCTGGGCAGCTTCAGCAACTTCGCCCGCGATGCGACCTATCCCTACGGATCGGGCGGCCCCAATTCCATCTTCGCCTTCATCACCGCGCACTACATGCGGACCTTCGGTGCCACCCGCGAGGACTTCGGCCGCATCTGTGTCGACCAGCGCAGCAATGCGCTCAAGAATCCGAACGCGATGTTCAAGAAGCCGCTGACGCTCGACGAATACATCGACGCCCGGCCTATCTCGGACCCGATCCACCTGTTCGATTGCGTGATGCCCTGCGCCGGCGCGGAAGCCTTCCTCGTGATGAGCGAGGAACGCGCACGTGACCTGGGCCTGGCCCATGTGGTGATCCGCGGCGCTATCGAGCGGCACAACGCCTATTCCGAAGACCCGGTGATGATCCGCGGCGGCTGGCGGATGGACCGCGACGATCTCTACGCCCAGGCAGCCGTGGCGCCCGCGGACATCGACTTCGTGCAGACCTACGACGACTATCCCGTGATCGTGATGATGCAGTTCGAGGATCTTGGCTTTTGCGAGAAGGGCGAGGGCTCGGCCTTCGTGCAATCGCACACGATGACGAACGACGGCAGCTTTCCCAACAACACCAGCGGCGGCCAGCTTTCCGCCGGACAGGCTGGCGCAGCGGGCGGGTTCCTCGGCATGACCGAAACCATCCGCCAGCTCACCGACACCGCAGGACCGCGCACCGTGCCCGATGCGCAACTGGGGCTGGTCGCCGGCTTCGGCATGGTCACCTACGACCGCTGCCTGTGCACTGGCGCCGTCATTCTCGGCAGACCATCATGACCATGCCCTTGATGCGCCCCAAGCGCAAGAACCCGGTCCTTCGCACTCGGCAGATGAACCTGCCGCCGTGGGCGCGCGGGCGCGTGGCGCTCGGCATCACCGCCGCCGCTGCCGAAGGCCGATTCGAACTGCAGACCTGCGAGGACTGCGGCACCGTGCAATACCCGCCGCGCGAGGCCTGCCACAAGTGCCTGTCGCCCCGGCTGCACTGGCGCGAGCAGAACGGCGAAGGCGAACTGCTCAGCAGCACCACGCTGCATCACAGCAACGACCTGTTCTTTCGCGAGCGGCTGCCGTGGCGGCTGGGCCTGGTGCATCTCGATGCCGGCCCGACGCTGATGGTCCACCTCCACGGCGAGGTCGGCGATGCGCCGACGCGCGTGCGGGTCGGCGCGCGGGGAGAGAAATGACGAGCGACCCGAAGTTCCGCAAGGTGCTCGTGACCGATGGCAAGACCGAAGTGGGCCAGGCCATCGTGCGTGCGCTGGTCAAGGCGGGCGCCGACATCGTGTGGGTCGGCCATGCCGAGCCCTGGAAGAAGATGGGCGGCCTGGAGGACATCACTGCGTTGCCGCAGGTCACGCTGGTGCCGCTGGACCTGACCAACGGCCGCTCGGTGAGCGAACTGGCCGGCGAGATCGGCGGCAAGGTGGACATCGTGGTCAACAACGCCGAGGTGCACCGCAGCTTCGGCATTGGCGCCCGGCGCGGCACCGACGTGGCCAAGGCCGAGATGGACATCAACTACTTCGGCCTGCTGCGCCTCGCGCAGGAGTTCGGTCCGGCGCTCAAGGGTCGCTCGGCCGATGGCGTGACCGGTGCGACGGCCTGGGTGAACCTGCTGTCGATCTATGCGCTGAGCAACTTCCCGCCGCACGGCACCTTCAGCGCATCGAAGGCCGCAGCGCACTCGCTCGCTCAATGCCTGCGCGCGGAAATGCGGCCCACCGGCATCCGCGTGATCAACCTGTTCCCCGGTCCCATCGACGACGAATGGAATCAGCACACGCCGCCGCCCAAGCTGGGCGCGAGCACCCTGGCCAATGCGATCGTCAAGGCGCTGCGCGACGGCGTGGAGGACGTGTACCCCGGCGATGTGGCCCAGGAGTGGCTGGAACGGTGGCGCGACAACCCAAAAATCCTCGAACGCGAACTGGCAGCAGGTGGGTGAGATCTGGAGCAACACGATGAGCACAGCAACAACCGAACTGATGTCCACCGCCGAGATCCTCGGCGGCCTGGTGAGCGCCATGTCGACCGGCCGTATCCGCGTCATCGACCTCACGCAGACCCTCACGCCCGAGTTCCCGCAAATCGCGCTGCCGCCCGAGATGGGCCAGTGCTGGCCCTTCCGCATCGAGGAAGTGTCGAAGTACGACGAGCGTGGCCCGGGCTGGTACTGGAACAACTTCTCCTGCGGCGAACACACGGGCACGCACTTCGATGCGCCGATCCACTGGATCTCCGGGCGTGACCTGCCGAACAACTCGGTGGACACGATTCCCGTGCAGCACTTCGTCGCGCCGGCCTGTGTCATCGATTGCTCGCCGCAGGTGAAGGACGACCCCGACTACCTGCTCACCATCGCAGACATCGAGGACTATGAGGCGCGTCACGGCCGCATTCCGAAGGGCGCCTGGGTGCTGATGCGCACCGACTGGTCCAAGCGCCAGGACCCTGAGGCCTATCAGAACTTCGACGAGACGGGCCAGCACACGCCGGGCCCGAGCACGGAAGCCGTGCGCTTCCTCGTCGAGCAACGTGACGTTCTCGGCTTCGGGTCCGAGGCCATCGGCACGGATGCCGGCCAGGGCTACCACCTGCGGCCGCCGTATCCGTGCCACTACTACATGCACGGCGCGGGGCGCTATGGCCTCCAGTGCCTCAGCAATCTCGACTTGCTTCCGCCCGCGGGTGCGGTGTTGATCTGCCCGCCGCTCAAGATAGAGAAAGGCAGTGGCAGCCCCTTGCGCGTGCTTGCGCTGGTCGGAGGTCAGGCATGAGCGCAACATCGAAGGTCGCCGCCGTCACCGGTGGCAGCGCGGGCATTGGCAAGGCGATTTGCGAAGACCTGCTCGCGCAGGGTTACGAAGTCGTCTCGCTGGCTCGACGGCCGTCCGGCATCGATCATCCGAAGTTGCACAGCATCGAAGTCGATCTCGCGGATCGCGCGGCCACGGCACAAGCAGTGGCCGAGCTCGTGCGCCGCTTCGAGGTGACGACGCTGGTCCACAACGCCGGCGTGATTCGTCCCGCGCTGCTGGCCGACGTCAAGCTCGACGATCTCGATGCCCTGGTCGACCTGCACCTGGGCTGCGCGATCCAGCTGGTGCAGGCGGCACTGCCCACGATGCGCGCGCAGCACTTCGGACGTGTCGTGCTGCTGTCGTCGCGCGCGGCGCTCGGTCTCGCCACTCGCACCAACTACTCGGCGACCAAGGCCGGCATGCTGGGCATGGCGCGCACCTGGGCGCTCGAACTGGCGGGCGACGGCATCACGGTCAACGTGGTCGCGCCCGGGCCAATCCGCACCGATATGTTCTATGACGTCGTCGACGCAGGCAGCGAGAAGGAACGCGCACTCGCCGCGTCGGTGCCCGTCAAGCGGCTCGGCGAATCGGCGGACGTGGCACGGGCCGTGCGTTTCTTTGCCGACCCTGCGAGCAGCTTCATCACGGGGCAAGTCCTGTACGTGTGCGGCGGCACCAGCGTGGGCAGCCTGGCCCTCTAGCGGTGCGTCGCATTCATCTTCCCAAACTCATCGTTCTCTCCCTTGTCGCTACGCCCATGTCTCGCTAGCATTCTTGACACCTAAATAGTTCATAAATCATGTGCTTGTTTGCCCCCTGGAGGTTTGCATGAAAGTCCTGACCCGAATCTGTGCCCTGGCGGGCATTGCCGCTGGCCTCAGCGCCCTGTCCACCGCGAGCGCATGGGCGGCCGATCTCAAGGTGGGCTTCATCACCTCGCTGTCGGGCCCAGTGTCGTCGCTGGGCATTCCCTACGACAAGGGCATCAAGGCCGCGGTCGCCTACAAGTCGGAGTTGAACGGTCGCAAGATCCAGCTGGTGCAGCTCGACGACGCGTCGGATCCATCCACGGCTGCGCGCAACGCCCGCAAGCTCATCGACGAGGACAAGGTCGACGTCATCATCGGCACGGCCGGCTCGCCCGGCGCGCTGGCGATCGCAGCCGTCGCACGCGAAACCAAGACGCCCCTGATCTCCATCGCCAACGCCAACCTTCCTGGCGACGAAGGCGCATGGATGGTCACGCTCCCGCAGCCCGCACCGCTGATGGTGAGCGCCGTGGTCGAACGCATGAAGCAGTCGGGCGTGAAGACGGTCGGCTACATCGGCTTCTCCGATGCATGGGGCGACCTGGTCTACGACGCGCTGCAGAAGAGCGCCGAGCCGGCCGGCATCAAGATCGTGTCGAACGAGCGCTATGCGCGCGGCGATTCGTCGGTGACCGGGCAGGTGCTGAAGATCGTGGCGCTGCGCCCCGACGCGGTGATCACCGGCACCTCGGGCACACCCGGTGCGCTGCCCTATCTCGCATTGGCCGAGCGCGGCTACAAGGGCCAGATCTACGGCATGCATGCGCTCATCAATCCGGACTTCGTGCGCGTCGGTGGCGCATCGGTCGAAGGCCTGCTGGCGCCCACCGGGCCCGTGATCGTCGCCGAGCAGTTGCCCGACTCCAACCCGATCCGCAAGGTCTCGATGGATTTCCGTGCGGCCTATCAAAAGGCGAACGGCGCGCCGCCGACCGATGCGTTCTCGGCGTACTCCTTCGATGCGTGGCTGCTGTTCCTCGACGCCGCTGCGCGCACGAAGGGTGAGCCGGGCACGCCGGCCTACCGCGTCGCGCTGCGCGATTCGATCGTCTCCACCAAGGAGTTGGTCGGCACGCACAGCGTCTACAACTTCAAGCCCGACAACCGCTACGGCTCCGATGAACGCTCGCGCGTCATCGTAAAGCTCGAAAAAGGCCAATGGAAACTTGTTCCTTGACCCCCAGGCTCGCGCACTTCGTGTCGCTCTCCACCCCCTTCCAGGGGGCGATACCTGCGGCCCGGCGGAGCCGGTTCCGCGGTATCCCTGAAAAACTCACGCAACGATCTGGATCATGAAAAGACTTACCGCGTTCTTCGGCGTATCGGCCATTGCCCTCGCGACCACACAGGCGCTTGCAGCGGACCTGAAGGTCGGCTTCATCAGCTCGCTGTCGGGTCCGGTCTCGGCACTCGGCATTCCCTACGAGAAAGGCATCCGCGCCGCCATCGCCGAGCATCCCATGCTGGCCGGCCACAAGGTCGAGCTGATCGTGCTCGACGACGCCTCCGACCCGACGACGGCCGGACGCAACGCGCGCAAGCTCGTGGTCGAGGACAAGGTTGATGTGCTCATCGGCACCTCGGGCGTCCCGGGCGCGATGGCCATCGCAGCGGTGGCGCGCGAGCTCAACACGCCGCTGATCTCGCCCACGCCCGTGACCATCCCCGGCCCCGAGGGTGCGTGGACCGTGACGGTATCGCAGCCCTTCCCGCTGATGGTCGCCGCGGTCGTCGAGCGCATGAAGAAGTCTGGCGTCAAGACGGTCGCCTTCATCGGCTTCTCCGACGCGCTGGGCGACCTCGCCTACGACTCGCTGGTGAAGAGCGCCGAAGCCGCCGGCATCAAGGTCGTCGCGAACGAGCGCTATGCGCGCAGCGATTCCTCCGTCGCCGGCCAGGTGCTGAAGATCATCTCGGCCCGCCCCGATGCGGTGTTCGCCGGCAACTCCGGCACGCCGGGCGCGTTGCCGTATCTCGCGCTCGCCGACCGTGGCTACAAGGGACAGATCTACGGCACGCACGGTCTCATCAACGCCGACTTCGTGCGCGTGGGTGGTGCCTCGATCGAAGGACTGCAAGTGCCGAGCGGCCCGGTGCTGGTCGCCGACCAACTGCCCGACAGCAACCCGATCAAGAAGGTTTCGCTCGCATTCCGCGATGCCTACAAGAAGGCCAACGGCGCACTGCCGAACGACGCCTTCTCGTCCTACACCTACGACGCCTACCTGCTGCTTGCCGATGCGGCCTCGCGCACCAAGGGCGAGCCGGGCACGCCGCAGTACCGCACGGCGCTTCGCGACGCCATCGTGAGCACGAAGGAGCTGACCGGCACGCACGGCATCTACAACTTCAAGCCCGACAACCGCTACGGTTCCGACGAGCGCGCGGTGGTGATCGTGCGCAGCGAAAAGGGCCAGTGGAAGCTGGTTCCCTGACCTGACGCAACGCCAGGCAGACCCGCGATGAACACCTATCGAAATCGTCCCGACGCAATACGCGCGCTGGTGCAGGACGACCGCGTGCATCGCGACGTCTACCTGAGCGATGAGCTTTTCGCGTTGGAGCAGGAGCAGTTCTTCGCCAACACCTGGCTGTACGTCGGGCACGCGAGCCAGGTGCCCAACGCCGGCGACTTCTGGTCGCTCGACCTCGCAGGGCGCCCGGTGATGATGGTGCGCCAGCCCGACGGAGCGGTCCGTGTGTTCTACAACCGCTGCGCGCACAAGGGCAGCCGGCTCGTCACCGACGAGTGCGGCAATACCGGCAAGTTCTTCCGCTGCCCGTACCACGCCTGGACCTACAAGCTCGACGGCGCGCCGCTCGCCATTCCGCTCAAGAGCGGCTACGAGGGCACGCGACTGAAGGAGTGCGAGTCGGGACAGGGGCTCACGCCGATCAGGAATGTCCACGTCTACCGCGAGTTCGTCTTCGCGC
Source organism: Variovorax sp. P5_A3 (assembly GCF_056400665.1). Classification (NCBI taxonomy): domain Bacteria; kingdom Pseudomonadati; phylum Pseudomonadota; class Betaproteobacteria; order Burkholderiales; family Comamonadaceae; genus Variovorax; species Variovorax sp. P5_A3. Next base: position 85,502 of record NZ_JBFUKW010000026.1, read on the forward strand.
GCCTGAGCGATGAAGGCCCGGACTTCGAGACCTACTTCGGCGAGGTGCTGCACGCCATCGACAACATGGTCGATCGCTCGCCCGAGGGCAGCCTGACCGTCGGAGGCGGCGTGATGCGCAACATCATCCATTGCAACTGGAAGATGTACCTCGAGAACATCAACGACACGGTGCATCCGATGTCGACCCATGAGTCGGCCACGCAGGCGGCCGATGCGCTCTGGCAGGGCCATGCGCCCGATGCGCCCAAGCCGATGGCCATGGAGCAGATCCTGCCCTTCGGTTCCGGCTACGACTTCTTCGACAAGATGGGCGGCCGTGTCTTCGCCAACGGACACAGCGTGCTCGGCGTCAACTTCAGCATCCACTCGAACTACGCGCAGTTGCCTGAGTACGAGGAAGCGATGCGCGCCGCACACGGCGACGAGCGCGCGGCGGAGATCCTCCAGCGCTCGCCGCAGAACTCCGTCTTCTTTCCCAGCCTGTCGGTGAAGGGCTCGCCTCAAGCGATCCGCGTGATCCGTCCGCTCGCCGCCAACCGCACGCTGATCGAGGCCTGGAGCTTTCGCGCGGCAGGTGCGCCCGACCTGCTCTTCGAACGCGCGATGAACTACAACCGCCTCGTCTTCTCGCCGATGTCGGTTGTCGCCCACGACGACGTGCATCTCTTCGAGAGCATGCAGCAGGGTCTGCGCGCCGAAGGCAACGAGTGGGTCAGCCTGCATCGCAATTTCGATCCGGCCGAACTCCAACAAGCCTCGATCACGACCAACGGCACCAACGAGCTGCTGATGCGCAACCAGTTCCGCGCCTGGGCGAAATTCATGACGTCCGGCATGGAGACGGTGGCGTGATGGAGCCGGAAGACTTCATCGCCGCCGAGGCCGCACTGCTGGACGCTCGCCGTTTCGACGACTGGCTGGCGCTGTTTACCGACGACGGTCACTACTGGGTGCCGCTGCTGGGTGCCGCGCAGGCCGATCCCTATTCGCACAACTCCCTGGCGTACGAAGACCGCCTGCTGCTGCAGTTGCGCGTCGACCGCCTGAAGAATCCGCGCGCGCATTCGCAGCATCCGGCGAGCCACTGCCAGCACGTGTTGCAACGTTCCGCCGTCGAGCCCGAAGACGAGGCCAGCGGCGAAGTCACGCTGCGCACGCCCTTCATCTATGTCGAGGCCCGCGGCGAGGACCAGGTCCTGCTCGCCGGGACCTACCGTCATCGGCTCGTGCGCATCCCGCAAGGCTGGGCCATCCGCCAGAAACGCGTCGACCTTCTCAACGCCGGGCGTGCATTGCCCGCCATTCAATTGTTCATCTGAGCGACCCGCTCAACCATTTCACCCCCACCAGGAGTCACGACATGAAGAGCTTGATGCAGACCTTGACACGCACCGCGCTGGCCACCGCACTCGGTGCCAGCCTTGCGATGAGCGCGTTCGCGGCTGACCTCAAAGTCGGCCTGAGCGTTTCGCTCTCCGGCCCCAACTCATCGCTCGGCGTGCCGTATGCCAAGGGCATGCAGGCGGCGCTGGCGTACAAGCCCGAGGTCAATGGCCGCAAGATCCAGCTCATCGTGCTCGACGATGGCTCGGACCCGACCACCGCCGGCCGCAATGCGCGCAAGCTGGTCGAAGAGGACAAGGTCGACATCCTCATGGGTACCTCCGGCGTGCCCGCCGCCATCGCCATGGCGCAGGTCGGCCGCGATGCCAAGGTGCCGATGATCGGCCTGACGCCGATCCAGCTCGACCCGGCGGAGAACGCCTGGGTGTTCACCGTTGCGCAACCGACGCAACTCATGATCGACGCGGTCGTCCAGCGCATGAAGAAGGACGGCATCAAGACTGTCGGCTACATCGGCTTCTCCGACGCCTGGGGCGACCTGGTCTACAACGCGCTGATGAAGTCCGCCCCCGAGGCCGGCATCAAGGTACTCGGCAACGAGCGCTATGCGCGCGCCGATGCCTCCGTCACCGGCCAGGTGCTGAAGCTGGTCGCCATGAAGCCCGATGCGGTGATGACCGGCGGTGCCGGCACGCCGGGCGCGCTGCCCTTCCTCGCGCTGACCGAGCGTGGCTTCAAGGGTCCGGTGTACGGCCAGCATGGGCTCATCAACCCGGACTTCGTGCGCGTGGTCGGTGCCTCCGGCCAGGGTGCGCTGATGCCGACCGGCCCGGTGATCGTGGCCGAGCAACTGCCGGCCGAGTACCCGACCAAGAAGATCGCGATGGACTTCCGCGCGGTGTTCCAGAAGGTCAACAACGCGCCGACCAGCGATGCCTTCTCGGCCTACTCCTTCGACGGCTGGCTGGTGTTCACCGACGCTGCCGCGCGCGCCAAGGGCGAGCCGGGCACGCCCGAGTTCAGGCTCTCATTGCGCGATGCGATCGCAAGCACCAAGGAAGTCGTCGGCACCCACGGCGTCTACAACTTCAAGCCGGGCAACCTCTACGGCGTGGACGAGCGTGCTCGCGTCATCGTCAAGCTAGACAACGGCCAGTGGAAGCTAGCTCCCTGAGCCTGCGCGCGGGGTCTGTGGGCCCCGCCGATCCGAAGACTACGCAAAGGACTTTTCAATGACATGGGACGTGGCGCTCATCCTGGGCATCGACGGGCTCGCCAATGGCGCGGTCTATCTGCTCGCCGGGCTGGGACTGGTGCTGATTTTTTCCGTCACGCGGGTGGTGTTCGTGCCCTTCGGCGACATCGCGGCCTTCGCCGCGCTGACGCTGGCGGCCTTCGAGACCGGACGCCTTCCGCCCACGATCGGGCTGGTGATCGTGCTGGCCGCGCTGGCGGTGATGACCGAGGTCGGTAGCCTCATCCGGCGCGGCGAGGCGAAGAAAGTGCCCAAGGCCATCTTCGCCTGGGGCGTGCTTCCACTGCTGCCGTGCGCGCTGGCGTGGGCGGTCGCTCGGCCCGGCATGCCGGCGGCGGTGCAGATCGCCGTGACGGTTTTGCTGGTGGTGCCCATCGCGCCGCTGCTGGCACGCGTCGTGTTCCAGCCGATCGCCGACGCGTCGGTGCTGGTGCTGCTGATCGTGTCGCTCGCACTGCACTTCCTGTTGTCGGGTCTCGGCCTGCTGTTCTTCGGGCCCGAAGGTTCGCGCACCACGCCGCTCGCCAGCGGAACCATTCCGCTGGGTGACGGCTTCTCGGTGAGCGGCCAGGTCGTGCTCATGGTCGGCTCGGCGATCGTGCTGAGCGGGCTCTTCTTTCTCGTGTTCGAGCGCACGGTCGCGGGCAAGGCGCTGCGCGCCACGGCCGTCAATCGCGTGGGTGCGCGGCTGGTAGGCATCCGGCCGGCGCGCACCGCCTTGCTGGCCTATGGCAGCGCTTCGTTGCTGGCCGGCCTGATCGGCGTGCTCATCGCACCCGTGACCACCATGTATTACGACTCGGGCTTCATCATCGGCCTCAAGGCCTTCGTCGCCGCGATCATCGGCGGGCTGGTGAGCTATCCGATGACGGCTGTCGGCGCGCTCGCGGTGGGCGTGGTCGAAAGCTTCGCTTCGTTCTGGAGCGGGGCGCTGAAAGATGTGATCGTGTTCAGTCTGCTGATACCGGTGCTGATGCTGCGCTCCTTCCTCAGCGTGCACTCCGAAGAGGAAGAAGACGAGGTGGACCAATGAGCGCCGCCCGGCCGCCCGAAGGCGCTCGCACCGCAGTGCGAAAGCACGGAGGTTATTCAATGAGCCGCCTCGCCCAACGAGGACTCTGGATCGGCCTTGTGGTGGTGGCGCTGGCCATTGCGCCCGCACTGGCCGGCAACTTCACCGTCTCGCTGCTGAACGACATCGGCATCGGCGCACTGGTCGCGCTCGGTCTGGTGCTGCTCACCGGCATCGGCGGCGCCACCTCCTTCGGGCAGGCGGCCTTCGTCGGCATTGCCGCCTATGCGACGGCCTGGCTCACCACGGCGCAGGGGCTGTCGCCGTGGCTCGGGCTGCTGTTCGCCTTGCTGCTGACCGGGCTTTCGGCACTCGCCATCGGCATGCTTACGTTGCGCCTGGGCGGGCACTTCCTGCCGCTCAGCACCATCGCGTGGGGGCTGTCGATCGCAATGCTGTTCGGCAACGTCGATGCGCTGGGCCGGCACACGGGTCTCTCCAACATCCCGGCACTTAAGATCGGCGGCTGGTCACTCGCGGACCCACGCGCGATCTACTACCTGATCTGGGCGCTGGTCGGGCTGGCCTTCCTGTTCAGCCGCAACCTGCTCGAATCGCGGCCGGGCCGCGCCATCCGCAGCCTGCGCGGCGGTGCGACGCTGCTCGCGAGCGTGGGCGAGGATGCGTACCGCGTGCGGCTGTCGCTCTTCGTCACCGCCGCGCTGTTCGCCGGACTTGCGGGCTGGCTCTATGCGCACATGAACCGATTCGTCAGCCCGTCGCCCTTCGACGTGCGTGCAAGCATCGAGTACCTGCTGATGGCTGTGGCCGGTGGGCTCGGCCAGCTTGCGGGCGCGCTGGTCGGCTCGGCGCTGGTGCTGATCCTGAAGAATGGCCTGCAGGACGTGTTGCCGATGCTCACGCAACGTGCCGGCCAGCTCGAAGCGGTGGCCTTCGCGGCGCTCTTCATCCTGCTGCTGCACTTCGCGCGTGGCGGCCTGATGGGCTTCGTGCGGCGCTGGACGCGCGGTCGCTTCGCCGCGCCGCCGTCGCGCGAGCCCTCGACGCCGGTAGAGCCGCTGCCGCACCGCACGCTGCCGGATCGTGGATCGCCGATCCTGTCGGTCACGGGCGCCGTGAAGCGCTTCGGCGGGCTCGTGGCTGTCAACGACGTGAGCTTCGATGTGAAGGCCGGCGAGATCGTCGGCCTGATCGGGCCGAACGGCGCCGGCAAGTCGACCATGTTCAACCTGCTGACCTGTACGCTGCCGATGACGGCCGGGCAGGTACGCTTCCTCGGCCAGGACATCGCCGGCCTGCCGCAGCGCAAGGTCGCGCGGCTCGGCCTGGCGCGCACCTTCCAGCACGTGAAGCTGCGGCCGCACATGAGCCTGCTCGACAACGTGGCGCTCGGCGCACATTCGCGGACCACCACGGGCGTGCTCAAGGCCGGCCTCCGCCTGGACCGCACCGAGGAACGCCAGATCCTGCAGGAAGCGCAGCGCCAGCTCGACCGCATCGGTCTCGGCGATCGCGCCCACGAGCTGGCGGGCAGCCTGCCGCTCGGCACGCAGCGCATCCTGGAGATCGCACGTGCGCTGGCCGCCGACCCGGTGCTGCTGGTGCTCGACGAGCCCGCCGCCGGCCTGCGCCGCAAGGAAAAGATGGCGCTCGGCGATCTGCTGCGCAAACTGCGGGAGGAGGGCGTGACCATCCTCATCGTCGAACATGACATGGACTTCGTGATGAAACTGGTGGACCGGCTGGTGGTGATGAACTTCGGCTCCAAGCTCGTCGAAGGCGTGCCTTCGGCCGTGCGCGCCGATGAGCGCGTGCAGGCTGCGTATCTCGGGAGCGTCGTATGAGCGCCGCACAGCTGACAAGCCTGGGGGTGAACCAATGAGCGCGATGCTGGAAATCGGCGACCTGCATGTCTCTTACGGGCAGGTCGATGCCGTGCGCGGTGTCACGCTCAATCTGGAGCACGGCCAGATCATTTCGGTGATCGGGCCCAATGGCGCGGGCAAGACCACGCTCCTGGCCGCCGCGATGGGGTTGCTCTCGTGCAAGGGGGTCTTGCGATTCGAAGGCGAAGACCTTCATGGCCTCGATGTCGAAGCCCGTGTGGAACGCGGACTGTGCCTTGTACCCGAGAAGCGCGAGCTGTTCGGCGAGCTGAGTGTGCTCGACAACCTGCAGCTCGGCGCCTTCTCCCGGCGCCTGCGCAGCGATGCGTTGAAGCGCCGCCTGCAATCCGTCTACGACCGCTTTCCCCGGTTGGCCGAACGCCGTGCACAGCGTGCCGACACGCTCTCCGGTGGCGAACGCCAGATGCTGGCCGTGGGCCGTGCGCTGATGTCCGCGCCGCGCCTGCTGATGCTCGACGAGCCCAGCCTGGGGCTTGCGCCGCTGATCGTGCGCGACATCCTCACCATCGTGCGCAAGCTGCGCGAGGACGGCGTGTCGATCCTGCTCGTCGAGCAGAACGCCCGCGCCGCCCTCGAAAGCTCGGACCACGGCTACGTGCTGGAGACCGGCGAGATCGCGCTGTCGGGCGCATCGCAGGATCTCGCCAGCGATCCGCGCGTCCAGGCCACCTACCTCGGCGGAGACACCCACGATGACGACTGAGGCCCGCGCGCTACCGCCTGCGGAACGCACGCTGCCTGCGCTGCTCCAACGCCAGGCTGCAATGTTCGGCGGGCGACCGCTGCTTCGCATCGCGGGGCGTGAGTGGTCTCATGGCGATGCGGCCCAGGCGGGGGGTGTGCGCGCGGCGGCACTGGCGGAGGCTGGTGTAGAGCGCGGCGACCGGGTCGCCGTGATGTGCGGCAACCGCATCGAATTTCTCGAAGTGTTCTTCGGTGCGGGCTGGATCGGTGCGGCGGTGGTGCCGATCAACACCGCATCGATGGGCCCGCAGATCGAATACTTCCTCGCCAACAGCGAAGCCAAGCTGCTGGTGGTCGAGGCCGCGTTCCTCGACCGGTTGCAGACGGCAGATTTCAGTCGCACGAAACTGCGCGAGGTCTGGGTCGTTGGCGAAGTGCAGGACGCGTCGATCTGGCAGGTGCCCGAAAGCCTGCGCGCGACGCCGTACCCCAGCGGCGCGGCGGCGATCCCGGCTGCCACGGTGCAACCGGGCGATCCGCTCGCGATCCTCTACACGTCCGGTACGACCGGGCCGGCCAAGGGCGTGATCTGCCCGCACGCGCAGTACTTCTGGTGGGGCGTGAACAGCGCGGAGGTTCTCGGCGTCGGCCCCGACGACGTGCTGTGCACCACGCTGCCGCTCTTCCACATCAACGCGCTCAACACCTTCGCGCAGGCCGCGGTCACGGGTTGCGAAGTCGTGTTCGAGTCGCGCTTCTCGGCTTCGGGCTTCTGGCCTTCGATGCGTGCCAGCGGCGCGACCGTCGTCTACCTGCTCGGCGCGATGGTGCCGATCCTGCTGGCGCAGCCCGAAGGGCCGGGGGAGCGTGATCATCGCGTCCGCATCGGCCTCGGCCCCGGCGTGCCCGCTGCGGCGGGACAGGCCTTCATGGCACGCACCGGCGTGCGCCTACTCGAAGGCTATGGCTCCACCGAGACCAACTTTGCGATCGCCACCGCACCCGATTCGCCACGCGCAGGCGTGATGGGCTGGCTGCGACCCGGCTTCGATGCGCGTGTCGCGGACGAGGACGATGTCGAACTGCCGCCCGGTGAAGCCGGCGAACTGCTGCTTCGCGCAGACGAGCCCTACGCCTTCGCGAGCGGGTACTTCAACATGCCCGAAAAGACGGTCGAAGCGTGGCGCAATCTTTGGTTCCACACCGGCGACCGTGTGGTGCGCGATGCGGATGGCGCCTTCCGCTTCGTCGACCGGATCAAGGATGCGATCCGGCGTCGTGGCGAGAACATCTCCTCCTTCGAGGTCGAACAGGTGCTTCTGAGCCATCCGTGCGTGGCGTCATGCGCGGTCTATCCGGTTCGCTCCGAACTGGCGGAAGACGAGGTGATGGCCGCACTCGTGGCCCGGCCCGATCGACACATCGACCCGGACGAACTCGCACAGTTCTGCGAAGCGCGCCTGCCTTACTTCGCCGTGCCGCGCTACATCGACCTGCTGGCCGACCTGCCGCGCACCGAGAACGGCAAGGTGCAGAAGTACAAGCTGCGCGAGCGCGGCGTGACGTCGTTGACGTGGGATCGCCGCCCCACAGGCCGCACTGCGGCAAAAGTCCCGCACCGGCCGCCAGATCCACGCGAGTAAAATTATTTAGTTGTCAACCAATTTCAAAGCCATGAGACAAGCACTGAATGGGCGGCATGCCGTCGTCACAGGCGCCGCACGCGGCATCGGCGCAGAGATCGTGCGGACCCTTGCGGCCGAGGGCGCGAAAGTCAGCCTGCTCGGCCGCGACCGCGCGGCCCTGGAGCGCGTGCAGGACGAACTGGCAGGCACCGGCCACGGGGTGGTCGTCGCCGACGTGAGCGACGCCGACTCGGTGCGCGCTGCCTTCGATGCCGCACGCGCGGCCTCGGGGCCGGTGGCGATCCTCGTCAACAATGCAGGCCAGGCGGAGAGCGCGCCTTTTCTCAAGACCTCGGTGGAACTCTGGCAGCGCATGCTGGCGGTCAATCTCACCGGCAGCTTCCTGTGCGCGCAGGCGGCCTTGCCCGACATGCTTGAACTGGGCTGGGGCCGCATCGTCAACATCGCGAGCACGGCGGGGCAGAAGGGCTATGCCTACGTGGCGGCCTACACGGCGGCAAAGCATGGCGTGATCGGCCTGACCCGCTCGCTCGCACTCGAAGTGGCGCGCAAGGGCATCACGGTCAACGCAGTGTGCCCGGGCTACACCGACACCGACATCCTGCGCGCCAGCGTGGCCAATGTGGTCGGCAAAACCGGGCGCAGTGAGGCGGACGCGCTGGCGGAATTCGCCGTCGTCAATCCGCAGAAGCGCATCGTGCAGCCGTCCGAGGTGGCCGACGCGGTGCGCTGGCTGTGCGGCGAGGGGGCCGCTTCGATGAACGGGCAGTCGATCTCGGTTTCGGGAGGAGAAGTCACATGATGGACATCGGCAACGACCCTTCGCATGCAGCGCTGAGCGACGCCGAGGAACTCGGCCACGAGGCCCGCGCCGGCCATGACGACCACGCGGTCCTCAAGCTCTGGCTGCGCATGCTGGCGAGCACGACGCAGATCGAGGCCGAGATCCGCAAGCGACTGCGCGAGCGATTCGACATCACCCTGGCGCGCTTCGACTACATGGCGCAGCTCTACCGCTACCGCGACGGGCTCAAGATGCGCGTGCTGTCGCGCTACCTGATGGTGACCGGCGGCAACGTCACCGGCCTCACCGACGAACTGGAACGCGAGGGCGTGGTGACGCGCGCGCCGAGCCCCGACGATCGCCGTGCGTGGATCGTGAGCCTCACGCCAAAGGGCCGTCGCAGCTTCGAGGCAATGGCCACGGAGCATGAGCAATGGATCATGGAGATGTTCTCCGGGCTCGACATGAAGACCGTGCGCCAGTTGCACAGCCAGCTCGGCCAGCTCCGCGTGCATGTCATGCGCAGCGAGCCGCCGGCGGAGGAGCGTCCGTGAGCGAAATGAAAACGGCGGAATTCCGTCGCGAGCGGCTGATCCGCTTTTCCGATTGCGATCCTGCGGGCATCGTCTTCTACCCGCAGTACTTCGTCATGTTCAACGGCCTGGTGGAAGACTGGGTGAATGAAGAGCTCGGCATCGGCTATCACAAGCTGATCGCCGAGCAGCGCATCGGCCTGCCGACGGTGCGACTGGAGGCCGACTTCCGCGCGGTGAGCCGGCTGGGCGACCGCGTGATCCTCGGGCTCACGGTCGAACGGCTGGGCACGCGCTCCCTGACGCTGGGATTGCATTGCTTCGACCACCAGGGAGAAACGCGCATGCGCATGCAGCAGGTGCTGGTCACGACCTCGCTCGAGACACATCGCGCGGTGGAGATTCCGGAGGCGCTGCGACAAGCGATCCTGCGCAGAAGAGCGGGACAAAGCGAAGATTGAATACGGTCGGCGGATGAGGATCTGCCGATGGTCATGAAGTGCAAAAATATGCACTTGACGGAATATTGTTCAGGGGGAATAATTTTGGCTCAATGAGAGATTGAGTACACCGACGAGCTCGGCGAATGGTGGGCAGGTCTTTCAGAAACGGAGCAGGAGTCCATCGACTCGTCCGTGCGACTTCTCGAAGAGAAGGGACCCAACCTTGGGTTCCCTCACACGTCGGGAATCGAAAGGTCACGGCACACCCATATGCGAGAGTTGAGGGTGCAGCATGAAGGGCGGCCGTATCGGGTTCTCTATGCATTCGATCCACGTCGATGCGCGATTCTGCTCATCGGTGGCGACAAGACGGGCAATGATCGCTGGTACGACGTGCAAGTGCCGATTGCTGACAGGCTTTACGACACTCACATCGAGGCGCTGAGAAAGGAGGGGCTGACCAATGGCTAGAAAATTCGGCGAACTTCGGGCCAAGATGTCGACAGAGGCGCAAGCCCGTGCGGCGGCTCGTGCCGAGGCCATGCTGCTTGAAATGCAACTGCGGGAACTTCGCAAGTCGCGGCACGTGACGCAGGTCGAAGTCGCCAGGGCCATGAGTGTCGAGCAGGCTGCCGTTTCCAAGCTGGAGCGTCGCGATGACATGTACGTGAGCACGCTTCGCGAATACGTCAAAGCGCTCGGCGGCGAGCTGAAGCTCGTCGCATCTTTTCCCGATGCCGAGATCCTGGTGCACCCGTTCGTGTTGGCGCGCTAATCGCGATTCAGGCCACGACTGTCTGGCGCACCGCTGCGGCTATGTCGGCCGGCACGGCGACATCGAAGGCAACTGCCTCCACGTCCGCCTGCCCCTGCACCACCACAGGCTCCCGCCGCGTCTTGTTGAGCCACAGCCGCGTCACATCCGGCCGCGAATAGTGCCCCGCCGGATCGCCCGCCGCCTTGGCGAGCGAGATCATGCCGAGATCGATATCCGCGACGACCAGGCCTTCCTGGTCTTCAGGCAGGTTCGTGCCGAGCGGCGACCCGTCCGGCCCGTAGATGCGCGCGAAGCCACCGCCCGCCAGCAGCATCTGCTGCTTGCCGGGATCGGTGCACAGCATCTCGTGCATCGCCTTCGAAACCGTGGCGCAGGGCGCGACCACGAAGCACTGCCCCTCGGCGGCATAGACCTGGCTCGCTGCGTTGTTGACCTCGGCGCCCAGCGCATAGGCCGCGCCGCGGTAGAGCGAAAAGCTCGGCCAGGCGCCGCAATGGATCTGCTCGTTCTGCGAGTACATCGCGTACTTGCTGAGCGGCTGCAGGTGCTCCCAGCACGACAGCGACCCGACGTTGCCGATCGCCGTCTCGACCACGCTCAGGTCGGAGCCGTCGCCTTCGCCGAACACGGTGCGTTCGACGTGCGTCGGCTTGAGCTTGCGCCGCGTCTGCAGCGTGTTGCCCTGGTCGTCGATCAGCGCCTGCGCGATGTAGAGGCTCCCGCCGGCCTTTTCGCTGTAGCCGAGCGAGACCCAGATCTTGTGCCTGCGGGCAGCGTCGCGGATGCGGTCGAACTCCGCCGATCCGACGACCAGCGAGTTGTCGTGGTAGCGCTGCACGTACTGCATGCCCCATGCCGGGGAATCGAGCCAGATCCACCAGGGATAGCCGGGCACCCAGGTTTCCGGAAAGGCGATCAGCTGTACGCCTTGGCCGGCGGCCTGCGCCATCAGGTCGATGGTCTTGTCGATGGTGCCGTCGAGGTCGAGAAAGACGGGCGCGGCCTGCACGGCGGCGACCTTGAGGCGGGGATGTGTCTTGCTGGGCATGGTGGACTCCTTCGGGTTAGCGCGGTGGCACGCGGGTTGCTTGAAGCGTAAGTTCGCCGCCTGAAAGCCCCTTGTCCGGGTTTCGCGGCGTTCTTGATCCAGCGTTGCAAACCGCGCGTCCGCACTTCGGAAGGATCTGCATGGCCCAACTGCTCAGCACCGACGTTGTTCCGCGCGAGCAGCGGCTCGCCTACTGGACGGACATGATCTGCAACGTCTACGTGCAGCTCGGGTGCGATCCGGTGCAGACGAGCGGCACGGGCGGCGATTTCGACGGCAGCATCCAGCAGCACACGCTGCCGAGCCTCGACGTGTCGGTGGTCACCTCGGGTCCGCAGAAAGTCATCCGAACGCCGAGCCACATTGCGCGCTCCTCGGACGATTACTTCCTGGTCAGCATCCAGGCCCCGGGGCCGGGGCGTGGTTCGGCAGGACGGACGCGACGCGGTGCTGTCGGTGGGCGACTTCGCGCTCTACGACAGCACGCGGCCCTACCAGTTGCTGTTCGACGATGCCTTCGAGCAGATCGTGCTCAAGCTGCCTGGCGAACGCCTGCGCAGCGAACTGCGCGAAACGCAGACGCTGACCGCCACCACGGTGTCCGGGCGCGAGGGCGCCGGCCATCTGCTGCTCGGGATGATCCGCACGCTGCGCGAGGACATCGACGCGCTGCAGCCCGCATCGGCGCTCGCCGTCGCGAACGGCGTGCTGAGCATCCTCGTGGCCGGCCTGCAGACGCTCCCGGCCGCGCGTTCACCGGCGCTGAGCAACCTGACGGCCTTTCATCTCGCGCGGATCAAGCGGCGCGTGGAGGCGCGGCTGGACGATCCTTCGCTGTCCGTGGGCACGCTCGCCGCGGAACTCGGGATGTCGGTGAGCCAGGTCCATCGCGTGTTCAAGACGGAGCCGCTGACACCCTCGCAGTACATCTGGGAGCGGCGGCTCGAGGCTTGCAGCCGCGACCTGCTCGACCCGCGCGTGGCCGGCCGCACGGTCGGCGATGTCGCCTACGGTCGTGGATTCAGCGACGCAGCGCACTTCAGCCGCGCCTTTCGCGAACGATTCGGTTGCTCGCCGCGCGAGTGGCGCCAGCAAGCCGCGCATTGACCGATGGTTGACCGAGCCGCGCACATCCTTCGATCGGAGGATCCTTGCTCATGAGCTACACCCGCTGAGACGCGCTATTCCGCTGCCTTTCCTTCGGGTCGAATGCAACCCAGAATGAAGCCCGGCAAGGAAACCGGAGCATTCATGGCACGCACGAGGAAGCCCGAGGCGGAACCCGAAGACGCGGCACGGGCGCAGGACCTGTCGAACGCGTTCATCGCGCCGAAGCCCACTGTCGAAGAGCGCATGGCCGCCGGCAAGGCCTTGCGCGACCGCGTTCCCCGTACGAGCCATGGCGCCTTCGAGCGCCCCTCCGGCGTCGACCCCGTGGGCATCCTGCTCGCCCAGGCCACGACACGGCTGCCCCAACTGGTGCCGGTTCGCCACGCCCGCATGCTGCAATCGCCGTTCGCATTCCTGCGGGGATCCGCCGCCGTGATGGCCGCCGATCTCGCGCCGAGCCCGACGACAGGCTTGCGCGTGCAGGCCTGCGGCGACATGCACGTCGCCAACTTCGGCGTGTTCGCGTCGGCCGAGCGGCAGCTGGTCTTCGCCATCAATGATTTCGACGAGACCCAGCCCGGCCCCTGGGAGTGGGACATGAAGCGCCTCGCGGCCAGTGCGTACCTCGCGTCGCGGCACCTGGGCGGCGACCGCGAAGCTCGTGAAGCCGCGGTACGCTCCGCTGCCGTCTCCTACCGGCAGCGAATGCGGCGCTACGCGGGAATGGGTCTGCTCGAAATCTGGTACGACACGATCCACAGCGCAAGACTGCTGGAGGCGCTTCCCTACTGGTTGCGCGATGGCGCCTCCAACCTGCTCGACAAGGCACGCAAGCGCAACCACCTGCAGGTGCTCGACAAGATGACCGACCTCGTGGACGACCAGCACCGGATCGTCGAGCAGCACCCTTTCATCGTGCGCGTCACCCACACCTCGTCGGGGCGGCCGGTGGAGGACGCGCTGGGCCATTTCCTGGCGGCCTATCTCGATTCGCTCGCGCCCGAGCGACGCTTCCTGCTGTCGCGCTACAGGGTGCTCGATGTGGCCATGAAGGTGGTGGGCGTGGGCAGCGTCGGCACGCGCTGTTGGGTGGTGCTGATGCAGGGACGGGACGAGGACGACCCGCTCTTCCTGCAGATCAAGGAGGCGCAGCCCTCGGTGCTGTCGCCCTATGTGCCCTGGCCCGGATCGGGCAAGGGGCCCCTGAACGAGGGACAGCGGGTGGTGGTGGGGCAGCGGCTCATCCAGGGCTCGCCCGACATCTTCCTGGGCTGGGGTCAACTCGACGGCACGGATTTCTACGTTCGCCAGTTGCGCGACATGAAGGGCGGCATCGAACTGGAAATGGGCCAGACCCCGCCGGCTGCGTTCTCCGAATATTGCGGCGTCTGCGGCTGGGCCCTTGCGCTGGCACACGCCAAGTCGGGCGATGCGGCCATGATCGCCGGCTACCTCGGAAAGTCGGAATCCTTCGACGACGCCCTGGTGCGCTTCGCCACCGCCTATGCGGAGCAAACTGTGCGTGACCATGATGCGTTCGCTGCGGCGGCGCGCAGCGGGCGGGTCGAAGTCGCCTAGGCTTGAAAAGCCCTGGCGTGGCGTTGCTGTAGGGTTGCGGCATGAACCCAACGGCACTCGCCCCCATTCTCGACATCAAGGACTTGCGCTTCGCGCACCCAGGGGAACCGGCGCTCGCCGCAGGATGGAGCGCGTCCATCCGCGCCGGGGTCACGCTGCTGTACGGCGACACCGGCAGTGGAAAGTCGACGGTCCTTCGATTGATTGCGGGCTCGTTACCCGCCGAGGGCCGGCTGACCGTCGCCGGTGCACGCCTTGACCTCGAGCCCGAGGCCTATCGACGAAACGTATTCTTCTGCGACCCGACGACCGACGCATTCGACAAGGTCACCGCGCTCGAGTGCGCGGCGTCGCTCAAGGCCGGCGATGCACGCTTCAGTGAGGAAAGGTGGAGAACCTTCATCGAGGGATTCTCCTTGGCCCTGCATCTCGACAAGCCGATGTACATGCTTTCGACCGGCTCCAGGCGCAAGGCCTGGTTGGCGGCTGCGCTCGCGTCGGGACGCCCACTCACGTTGCTCGATGAACCCACGGGCGGCCTCGACGCCGGCTCGATCCGCTTCCTGTGGCGCGCGCTCGATCGCCTTGCCGAGGAGCCCGACCGGGCCATCGTCGTCGCAAGCGCCGCGCGAATCGATTCAATCCCGCTTTCCGGTTCGATCGAACTGCCGCTACGTTCGGGTGCAGGCCCTCGCCAGTAGGGAAGGATGGCCTCGCAGGTTCATTTGCCAAACAACTTGGCCGCGTGCTGCCACGCACGCAGCATCAACCCCGAGCGTTCCACGTCGGCCTGCGCGACCAGCGGCGCTTCTCCCACCGGCTTGCCGTTCGATTCCGCGACCACCTTGCCGATCACCGCACCCTTGGTCACTGGCGCCTGCAGGTCTGGCTTGACCTGCACCGAGGTGCTCACTTGCTGGCCGCGCGGCACCGTCACCGTCCATGGTGACCCCAGAGCCGCATCAACAGTGTCGGCCTTGCCAAAGCTGATCTTGGCCTTCGTGACGACCGTGTTCGGCTGAATGGGGGTGGCCTTCTCGAAGTTGCTGAAACCCCAGCCGAGCAGCTGGCGCGTCTCGTCGGCACGCGCCTGCGCGCTGTTGGTGTTGAGAATCACCGTGATGAGGCGCATCCCGTTGCGCTTGGACGAAGTGACGAGGCAGTAGCCCGCCTCCTGGGTGTGGCCGGTCTTCAGGCCGTCAACCGTCGGATCGGTGTAGAGCAGGGCATTGCGATTTCCCTGCTTGATATTGTTGAACTTGAACTCGCGCTCCGCGTAGATCGGGTAGAAGTCGGCGCTGTCGCGGATGATCGCCCGCGCCAGGATCGCGAGGTCCCGCGCAGATGCCTTGTGATCCGGGTCGGGCAGACCCGTCGCGTTCACAAAATGCGTGTTCTTCATCCCGAGGCGCTGGGCTTCGGCATTCATGAGCTTGGCGAAGCCCTCCTCGGAGCCGGCCATATGCTCGGCGATCGCCTTGGACGCGTCGTTGCCCGACTGGACGATGATGCCGCGGAGGATGTCGATCACCGTGGCCTGGCTGTTCAGCGGCAGGTACATGCACGACTCGGTGCTCGAGCCACGGCACCAGGCGGTCTGACTGACCGAAACAAGATCCTCTTTCTTGAGCTTGCCCGAGCGAATGGCCTGTTCGACCAGGAAGCTGGTCATCATCTTGGTCAGTGACGCTGGGGGCAGCGGTTCGTCGGGGTTGGCCGAGGCGAGCACCTCGCCGGAGTCGAAGTCCATCAACAGCCATGCCTTGGCGGGGATCGCTGGCACGCCGCCGGCGACAGCGGTCTGTCCAGCGGCTGGCGCCGCGGCAGGTGCTTCGGCGGCGGGCTTGGTATGGGGTGCGCGCTTGGCGGCGTGGGAGGCTGCGAAGGACACCGAGCTGGGAGCCAGGGCGCCCGCGGCGATTGCGAAGGCGAGCGGGAGGAGGGAGAAAGTTTTGGGTTGCATGGGTGTTCAGGGGCAGAGCGCAGATTGTCGCGGATCAGGCGTCGATTTTCGATCGTGCATAGAGAATCGAAGATTGGAGTGCAAGTTCAGTCGGCCGGAGGCAGACATCCGTCGCAAGGTTCTATCGGCCAACTGCCGACATTCGCTGCTCCCTCAACGGACTCAGTGACTTTTTATCAGGGGTCGCGGTACGGGCCTTGGCTAGACGGCCCGTTGATTCACCCTGTTGGACAGCTCTTCAGCGCTTTCCTTGCGCTCGCTGTATCGGTCTACCAAATAGGGCCTGATGTCGCGGGTGAGTAGCGTGAACTTGAAAAGCTCTTCCATCACATCCACGACCCGGTCGTAGTAGCTGGAAGGCTTCATTCGGCCCGCCTCGTCGAACTCGAGGAAAGCCTTGGCCACGGACGACTGGTTGGGAATCGTCAGCATGCGCATCCATCGGCCGAGTACGCGCAATTGGTTCACGGCATTGAACGATTGCGAGCCGCCCGAGACCTCCATGACGGCAAGTGTCTTTCCTTGCGTGGGCCTAACGGCTCCCAAGGCCAGTGGAATCCAGTCAATCTGCGCCTTCATGATGCCGGTCATCGCGCCGTGCCGTTCGGGCGAGGTCCACACCATGCCTTCGGCCCACTCGGCCAGTTTGCGCAGCTCCTGGACCTTCGGGTCTGTGTCGGGCGCGCTGTCGGGAAGGGGCAATCCCGTTGGGTTGAACACGCTCACTTCGCCACCCATGGCCTCGAGAAGGCGCGCGGCTTCGAGCGTCAGCAGTCGGCTGTATGAGCGCTCACGCAGGGAACCATAGAGCATCAGGAAACGCGGTCGATGGAGGGACGGCCGTCGTGCGACCAGGCGGTCTTGCGTCGGGACGTCGAACATTTCCGCGCTGAGCGCCGGGAAGGTGGACCGGTTCTCAAGCACGGCGCACCCCATTGTCGACAACGATTTCTCCGTCCTCCTTGGTGAACGGAGGCAGTTTCGGGCATGGAAGAATCTCAAGGACCGCTTCCGAGGGACGGCACAGCTTGGTACCCAGCGGCGTGACCACGATGGGCCGATTGATGAGGATGGGATACGCCACCATGAAGTCGAGCAGTTCCTCCTCCGACCACTTCAGGTCGTCGAGCTTCAGCTCGGCATAGGGAGTTCCCTTCTGCCGAAGGACCTCGCGAACGGGAATTCCCATCGCGTCGACAAGGTGCTTCAGCTGCGCGGTCGAAGGGGGAGTCTTGAGGTACTCGATGACATTCGGCTCGACACCGCTATGGCGAATCAATGCCAGGGTGTTGCGAGAAGTCCCGCAGTCGGGGTTGTGGAAGATGGTGATGCTGCTCATTGCAATGGGTGGTGGGCGCCATCTGTGATAGCTGGCGTCGAAGGTTCGTGCAACCGAGGCGGCGGGGCTTTAGCCGCTGCCGCGCCAAGCGCACGGTGAATGGCGACGCCAATGCCGGCACCGACAAGCTCGGCAATCACGAAGCCCGGAACGCTGGAGGGAGCGATGCCGGAAAAACTGTCGCTGAACATCCGGCCAAATGCGGCCGCAGGGTTGGCAAATGACGTCGAAGCCGTGAACCAGTACGCCGCACCGATGTAGCAGGCCACCATGGCCGCTACGCGGTTCGGCGGAGCGCGCAGAATCACCAGCAGCAAGCCTGCAGTCGCGACCGCCTCGGCGATCCACTGACCAGTCCCGCTGCGGACTTTGGTCGAGAATTGAAAAATGGTGGTGTCGAACATCGCGTGCGCAAGCCACGCGCCAAGCATTGCGCCAGCCAGTTGCGCGACGACATAAGGTGCCACGAGAGAGCGAGGCATTGCGCCGCGGGCTGACATGACGAGCGACACGGCCGGATTGAAATGCGCGCCGCTCACGGGTCCGAGCGCCTCGATGAGGATGTACAGGCCGCCAATCGTGGCCAGGGTATTGGCCAGCAGGGCAATGGCAACGTTGCCGCCCGCCAGTCGCTCGGCCATGATGCCCGAGCCGATGACCACGGTGAGCAGAAGCGCTGTGCCGAGGGCTTCGGCAAACAGCTTCCGAGAGATGTCGCCCACGCTGCTTACCCTTTCTTTGAGGTGACGCCGAGGTTCCGCAATTCGGCATCGTTCAGCATTTGCAGGCAAGACCTGGCGTCTCTACCGCACAGGCGGCCCCTTGGCAGCAGTTGTCGGTGAGGTAGCCGAGCAGCGCGTTCATGTTGTCGTATGCGGCTCGGTAGACAAGGTAGCGACTGGCTCGCTCCTGCGTCACCAAGCCAGAGTTCGACAGCTCCTTCAGGTGAAAGGAGAGCGTCGCGGGAGCAACGCTCAATGCTTCCTGGATGACCCCTGGCGTGAGCCCGCTTTGCCCAGTGACCACCAAGGCCCGGAAAATCTCTAGCCGCAATGGGTGAGCCAAAGCTGCCAACGCTTGAACAACCTCTTTCGATTCCATGATTCGAGAATACTAGAAATAATGACCACAGGTCAAGCCACGCATCTCGGCGCGCGCTGGAACATTGGCTAGCCCTCAAAGAAGATATCAAGCGTTGGAAATCGGTCCGTACTTTCGATGCAGTCCAAGAGATACACCGCAAACCCCAGGTCCCCCGTCCATAGCGAATAGCGCAGGTGGCCGAACTGGGCAAGGTCGCGTTCAGTCTGGTGGATACCGTGCATTGCGAAAGCCCGCGCCCGTTCGAGCCACATGGTTCCGCCAAATCGCCGATGCAGCTTCAGGAATGCGTAGCCGTTGCCTCCTGTGCCATGGCACAAGCTGGACCCCTTGCGCAGCGGACCCGCGGCCCATGTAGTCTCCCCGCCGGCCACGAGCAGGTCATCGAGGCCATCGGACGGGAAGTCCGCGAGACAAATAACGAATCCCGGAGCACCGTGGCAGAACTGGACCAGACCGGGCGATTTGCCGAGGGGTGAGCCATCGAGTCTCGCACGCCAGTTTGCTTTACCCTGGTCGCACTCGACTGTCTGGCGCACGGTGTTGGCGATGCACGTTTCCCACTCGGCCCAAGTCTCCGGCGCGAGGAGATGGCGTCCATTGATCAGTACGGAAGCCGTTGCCGCGAACCCGTGAACCGCATCGAGGTACGTGCAGGTGTTGCCATACAGGTCTTGCGTCCAGTAATGACAGCCATGTTCCGTTGACCAGTGGAGTTGCGACCAAAGGTGCCGAGCGGTCGTGCGGTAGAGGTCGGCCCAGACGGCCTCGCCCGTCTGCTGATGCAGGAACAGCGAGGCCAACAGTGTGCCTGGCGCACCCCACATCAGTTCCCGCGCAGGATGGTCGCGCGTGGCCTCCACAAGTTTGATGAGTTCGGCGCATGTCTCGCTCGAGGGGGCATGCCACTGCTGAAGCAACTGAATGCCCGTATCTCCCATGAGGTAGCTGCCAAACGGGCTCTCGGCCTCGTGGCCCATTTGCTTTCGATTGGGCGCGAGGAGCGACTTCACGTAGGGAGCGTAGTTTCTCTTCAGGCGGCAGGCGCCTCGGACTTCCAAATAGCGAAGAGCCCAGAACACGCCGCATGCGCCCCAATAGAGCAGGTAGGAAGGCGAGCAATCCGAACTGTCTTTGGGATGGGTCGGCCAGAGGAGTTCAGGGGAGAAGCGAGCTTCTGCATCTTCGACAATCTGCTCGATCTTCCTGCGAGCGACTGCTTCGTCCCAAGCGCCGGCGGCAAGGGGTTCGTGGCGGTCCGGGATGAAGAGCATTGCAGCCATGAACGAAGTCTACAAAGGAGCGCCGCCCGAGACCACAGTAAAAGGAGTTCGCTACGCGGAGACCTCGCGGCGCTGAGAGACCTGCATGCTTGAACAACTCGTTTTGTGATCGCGGTGCGGGACTTGGGCCGGTCGGCCGGCTACTACAGGGACGTGCTTGGATTCTCCATTGAGTGGCATGAAGTGTCCGGGTGGCGTCTGTTGGCTGGATTCAGACCTATGGCTCTCAGGCCGAGATGACCATTCAGGTGAGCTTCGCCGCGGAAGGCGGTTCTGGCGCTTCACCCTGCTCCTGGCTGCCGTGCGGCCAAGTGCAGTCCATGTCCGGTGTCGGCTTTAGGGTCGCCCGGCGAGCGTCTTCATCCTGATACGCACAAAATGTGAGAATCAGGAGCTGCTTCTCTCTCAGACGCTGGAGACTCTTCATGACTACGATTGCCGAGATCTTCGCCGGCCCATCCAAGCCTACGCACTGATGCCTCAGGAGCGCCATTCATGCCAAGCGAACTCATGCTGGTAAAGCCGGTGGCTCTCCCCCCGCAGTCTGCCGTCGCTACTGTTTATGAATCAACGAATCTCGCAGACGCATTTGCGATTCAACTTCCCTTTGGCACCTCTGGCGATCCGGATGTCCTGTGGCGATTCCTCATTTTGCAGCAGCCATCTTGGATCGGATGGCTTACCAAGGTCCGAGATGCAATCGTCGCGTGCTTTGGTCTGAAGACCGCCAAACACCTTGCGACTCTCTCCGGCGAAGCCAACGCTGACCGTATCGGCATCTTCAAGGTCTACAGCAAAAGCGAAACCGAGATTGTCTTGGGCGAGGACGACAAGCACCTTGATTTCAGGCTGTCAGTGCTCCGGACGCCGGACTTGTCTTCACCGCTCGGTGGCCAACTGACTGTTTCGACCGTCGTCCACTGCCACAACCTCTTGGGCCGGGCCTACATATTGGTCATCGCTCCTTTTCATCGCCAGGTCGTGAAAGCCAGTCTTCGTCGCGCTGCACATATCGGTTGGCCTAAGGCGGGCACAAGGTAGAGGCAACTCGTCTGATCTGCGATGGCCAGGTGACCATGCGACCCGCCAGCGAAAACACCGCCGATATACTCCCGCCCATCACGTCAAAAAGGGCGTGATCGGGATTGGTCTCCCGTTGGCACCCCTGCGACGAAAGCCGCAGGACTCCGCAGGGATCTGCGGCTTTTTCGTTCGCGTCACTTTTTTAGGCGGCTCGGACGGGAGGGCTCACGCCCTGCCGGTTCTCGCAAGGGGTGCCCGGTAGACCAACCTGTTCGAGCCGCCGCCTCCGATTGGTCTCGGTAGCGGTGGCTTTTGCAAACCGCACCCCTTGGAGGCCATTCTTGGCATGCCCTACTTGCGCGCTCGCGCGCCTCCCCAACGCTCCCTCAATCGCCACTTTGGCCGCGCAGGCCGCTGACGCGCTCGACGCATTGCAAGAGGCGTATCACGCAGCCTCGTGCGTCCGCTGCTTCCTCATGCACATGGAGGACGTGCGCGACGCCCAGCGCATCTTCACCCGCACCGAACTGACGGCATTGCACGCGGTCGTCGACTCGGAAGTCGAACGCCGACGGCAGATCGCCCACGCAGCAGTCCAATCCGCACGAATGCCGTAGGCAAGCCAGTCGCTCGGCAGAAACGAGCGGGCCGCCACAACCGGCCAGGCATGGCTGACTCAACGCGCTCCCGTCAATGCCTCCGATAGCTGGCGCAACAGCGATGCCCCATCACCCTGCCAAGCACTGCCGTGCATGCACGCCAGCGTGCGGGGCTCCTGCTGCGCAAGCCCGGCCAGCATTTCGGCAGTACGCGGCGCATGCGCGTAGTAGTCCATCTGCTGCCGAAACGCCTCGCTCGGCCCCAGGATGTCGGCATCCGTCAGCGCCTTCTCGCTGTTGCCCGGCTGAGTGAAGAGGTCGCCGCAGAAGAAGGTGCGCGTGCGCGTATCCATCATCAGCCCGCATTCCCAGCCATGGGGAAGATGCGGCGTGTCGAACCACCGCATCGTGTGGCTGCCGAGCACGAGTTCCTCGCCATCCGCCAGCGCGCGCGGCGGACGGTCTGCCAGGTCACCCATCGAGACCATGGCCGCGATGCTGCCGCACAGCGGCACCGCTTGCGGCGCAGCCGCCAGAAACAGGTTCATCGCGCCGCACTCGTCGGCCTCGACATGGGACAGCCCGATGTACCGGAGGCGATCGAGCGGCATCACGCTGGCGATGGCCTCGCTGACCAGCGGAAAAAGCTGGCGCGGCCCCGAGTGGAAGAGCAGTGGCTCGTCGTCCACCACGAGATACTGGTTGAAGCTGAACAGGTTGCCGTCGGGCAGCGGCAGCGGCGTGTTGATGCGGAATATGCCCGCCGCGATTTCCTGCACGTTGGTGCCTGATTGCGGATTCGTGATCATGCGTGCCTCCGTTCGTTGCGAGTGACCGTTCGCGTCATCGGGCGCGCGCGATGCTCGTGCATTCCATGTACCTCGCGTGGACCGCCCGGATGGCATTGTTGTCCCGGGCCTGCTGCGCGGGAACGATGTTGGCCCGCATCTCGTCAGAGCACGCCTTGAACATCGCACCCTTCTCGTCCTGCAGCGCTTTTCTTTCAGCGGATTTCGAGCGTGCGGCCTCGTTTCTCTGCCGGTTGGCCTCGGCTTGGGCAGGGTCGAGATACGTCGAATTCTTCTGCGCTCTCGCGTCCTTCGCCATCTGCGGCGTGATGACCACCTTGGCGGGCGACGAGGCGATCGCGCTTGCCTGTCGACTGTCCGGCGGGCATTCGTCGAGGGCGTGATCCTTCAAGCCAGTGAAAGCGCTCATGTTCATGGCCATGAGGAAGGCGATCTCGTCAGGGGCCTGGCCCTTCCAGAAGTGGAAGACCGAGCCGTCGACCTGCCGACCCGCATACAGGCATTGAAGGATCTTGTTCGGAAGCCTGGCCACCCGGGCGTCGAAGTTCTGCGCAAAGGGGGTCTCGCCGAAATAGGCGCGCGGAGAGACGGTCGTGCCGGGGCTGAGCAACTTGCGTGCGCCGCCCGTGCGCTGGGCCTCGACTTCGTCCCACTCGGCTTGATCGCGAAGGCGACGATAGGCCTCGTATTCCTTCAAGCTGTCGCTGCTTTGCAGGGCACGCGCCGCCTTGACCGGGTCGGGGGTCGAGCCGAAGCCTCCGCCAGCACTCATGCGCATCGCGGAGACCCATTGATTGAAGGCCCGCCTGGCGCTGGGCGGGATGCCACCGTCGGGTGGGCGACCATTGTTTGCCAGGGCCATGACGCTTGTGATCAGTTGCGCCTGATCGTCGTTGCCCATCACCTTCGGCCACGCGATCATCAGGTCCTTCTCGAACAACATCTGGCCGAACTTGTCTCCCGCCGGGCCCCGAGCCGATCCCGAGGCGGCGAAGTAGGCGCGTCGCGCGTCTGCAATCTGCGCCTCGAACTGCGCCATCTGCTCCCGCATCTGCGCGTAACCCTCGATCGCCTTCTGGACGTTGTAGGCCATGTAGTCGCGAACCGTCGGCTGTCCGATCCAGATGACATCGGCAAGAGCGCTGGTCGCCGACAACGCGCCGGCGACCAGCAGAGGCCAGAAGCGGCGATTGAACATGCTTGCGCGAACATTCATGGCGATCCCTCCGAGTTGTTAGCGTGAATCCTGAGCAGAAATGGATACTTTATGGCTACTATTCTGCCTTCGTCTGTCGTCAAGTTGCGCGGAAATTGCGAGTTTGCGGCCATGCGCCCCGGTCGGACGGCACCGTCACGCTATGGGCCGAGGACGCACAGGGCGCCCTGCTCATGCAGGCCACTGCCCGAATGGAATGAAGCGCGGCCCTGCCAACCGGACCCACTCTCATGAGCGACTCCAACCCCCGTCACCAGGACATCCGCGATGCGGTGCGCGACCTGTGCGCGCAGTTTCCGAACGAATACTTCCGCAAGGTCGACGAGGCACGCGCCTATCCGGCCGAGTTCGTCGATGCCCTGACCAGGGCCGGCTGGATGGCCGCGCTGATTCCGCAGGCCTACGGCGGCTCCGGCCTGGGCCTGACCGAGGCCTCCGTGATCATGGAAGAGATCAACCGCGCAGGCGGCAATTCGGGCGCCTGCCACGGCCAGATGTACAACATGGGCACGCTGCTGCGTCATGGCTCCGAGGCGCAGAAGCAGCAATACCTGCCGAAGATCGCAAGCGGCGATCTGCGGCTGCAGTCGATGGGCGTGACCGAGCCCTCCACCGGCACCGACACCACCAGGATCAAGACGACGGCGGTGAAGAAGGGCGATCGCTATGTCATCAACGGCCAGAAGGTCTGGATCTCGCGCATCCAGCACTCGGACCTCATGATCCTGCTGGCGCGCACCACGCCCCTGGCCGACGTGAAGAAGAAGTCCGAAGGCATGTCGATCTTCATCGTCGACCTGCGCGATGCCATCGGCAACGGGCTCACCGTGCGGCCCATCCTCAACATGGTCAACCACGAGACCAACGAGCTGTTCTTCGAGAACCTGGAGATTCCCGCCGAGAACCTCATCGGCGAGGAAGGGCAGGGCTTCAGGTACATCCTCGACGGCCTCAACGCCGAGCGCACGCTGATCGCGGCGGAGTGCATCGGCGACGGCCACTGGTTCATCGACAAGGTCACGGCGTACGCCAAGGAGCGCGTGGTCTTCGGTCGTCCGATCGGACAGAACCAGGGCGTTCAGTTCCCCATCGCCGAAGCCTTCATCGAAATCGAGGCGGCTGACCTCATGCGCTACGAGGCCTGCCGTCGTTTCGATGCGCACGAGCCCTGTGGCGCGCAGGCCAACATGGCGAAGTACCTTGCGGCCAAGGCCTCGTGGGAAGCGGCCAATGCCTGCCTGCAGTTCCACGGGGGCTTCGGCTTTGCGGCCGAATACGACGTGGAGCGCAAGTTTCGCGAGACGCGGCTCTATCAGGTCGCGCCCATCTCGACCAACCTGATCCTGAGCTACGTGGCCGAGCACTTGCTGGGTTTGCCGAGGAGTTTCTGATGTGATGCGCATCGATGTGCGAGGATGGCAGCCGGTGCATTGACGGGACCCGCAGATGCCGAATCCATGGAAGCGTCGCTTCATCCTGTTCATCCAGCGTTTCTGGCAGCCGACCAGCGCCTGCATGACCTGCATGCCGGGGAGCCTCGGGAATCTGCTGAGCGTCCCCCACTGGACGCTCGCGCTGCAGACGGGCCTGTTCACCGGCATCCTCGTGGTGCTCCTGACCTTCACGCCGGCCCGGAGGCTGTTCTCGAATCGCTACGGCAATGCGCTGATCGTCGGCATCCTCACGATGATCGGCGACGCCTTCTCGCACCCGGGCAACTACGGCATCCCGCACCTGGAGGCCGTGGTGACGGGCATCGTCTCGGGCCTGATTGCGCTGGCCGGCTCGTACCTGTTGGAGGATCGCGCGCGAAGGCTGCGGGCGCTGTGGGCGCGCGTCCGCGGGCGCGGGCAGGAGGCTCGCTGAGCGCCTTGATGCGACGACAATGCCATCGATGAACGACGATCTGGACGCACGAATCCGCTCCGGCCAGGCCTTGAGCGAATCGATGGGCAATTTCCATGTGACCGGCTGGGATCCCGAGCGGAAGACGCTGAAAGCGGCATTCACCATACGGCGCGAGTACTGCCACACCAATGGCACGATCGCCCAGGGCGGCTTCATCACGGCATGGCTCGATGCGGCGATGGCGCATGCTGTGATTCACGACACCGGGCACGCGCAGACGGTCTTCAGCCTGGAGATCAAGGTGAGCTTCTACGAGAAGGTCGGACCCGGCGAGGGCTGGGTCGAAGGGCGGGTCATACGGCGCGGCAAGCGGGTGGCGTTTCTGGAGGGTGCGCTCTACAACCCGGACGGCAAGCTGGCGGCGGAAGCGACGTCGACCGGCATCCTCGCCGATCTCTAGAGGCGCCGGACGGCGGCGACGCTAGTCTTCTGCCGAGTCGGCCTCGGCAGCGATCCATGCCTCGAAGTCGAGCACCCGCTGGGGCACGGGGCGGTCCGCGCGCCACGCCATGAAGTAGCCACCTTCGGTCGGCACGCGCAGATCGAAGGGGGCCACCAGACGCCCGCTCGCGAGGTCATCGCGAACGAAAGCCAACAGCGCGACCATCACGCCCAGTTGTTCGGCTGCCGCCTGGTAGGCCATGGCGGCGTTCTCGAACTTCAGGCCGCGATTGCCGTCGATGCCTTTCGTCCCCGCGGCAGCGAGCCAGGTCGGCCAGTCCTGGGGCCGGTTCAGCGAGCACAGCAGCGCGTGGTGCGCCAGATCGGCGGGCTCGCGCAGCGGCGGCTCGCGCTGCATCAGACCGGGCGCGCAGACAGGCAGCAAGGTTTCGCGGAACAGCAGCCGGAAGCCCGCGCCGGTCGGCGGGCGCGGCTCCGAATGGATGCTGACGTCGACGTCATCACGATCGAAGTCGGCGGGCTTGTGCGACGTAGTGATCTGCACATCGATCCGCGGATACCGCGCATGGAAGCGCGCCAGACGCGGGATCAACCAGCGGATCGCGAAGGTGGGCGGCACCTTGATGCGTAGCAGCGATTCATCAGGGCTCTGCTGCAGCTGGCGCGTGCCGTGCTCGATCTGGTCGAGAGCGACGCGCGTGGTGGCGAAGTAGGTCTGGCCCGCGGGCGTGAGCCGGATGCCGTGCCTTCCACGCTCGAACAACTGCACCTTCAACCAGCCCTCCAGCGTCGCGATGTGACGGCTCACGGCGCCCTGCGTGACGCACAGTTCCTGAGCGGCGCGCGTGAAGTTGCCGCAGCGTGCCGCAGCCTCGAAGGCACGCAGGGCGTTGAGCGGAGGCAGGCGACGCGTCATAGGGGATGAATTTTACTCATGCCTAGCATGTCTTAATTGTGTTTGCTGTGCCCACTCGGCGCACATAGGATTGCACCCGGCTATCGACAACCGGAGACACACGATGATGAAAAAACTGCATGTCTGGCTGCTGACCTCCAGCCTCCTTGGCTGGCACGCCGCGGCGCCGGCGCAGGACGCCGCGGCGTCCTATCCGAACCAGCCGATCAAGCTGATGGTCCCGTGGCCGGCGGGAGGCGGCGTGGACACGACGGCGCGGATCGTGTCGGATCTCCTGAGCCACCGCCTCGGCCAACCCTTCGTGATCGACAACCGGGGCGGCGCCGGCGGCAACATCGGCACCGAGCTGGCAGCGCGCCAGAAGCCCGATGGCTACAACCTGCTGATGTCCTCGATCAGTCCCAACGCGGTGAACATCAGTCTCTACGGCAAGCTGGGCTTCGATCCGGTCAAGGATTTCGAGCCGATCATCTATGTATCGGCGGTCCCCAACATCCTCGTGGTGCCGGCCAGCTCGCCGTTCAAGACCGTCAAGGACGTGATCGACGCCGCGCGGGCCAAGCCGGGCACGCTCAACTACGCGTCGGGCGGGGTCGGCTCCTCGCAGCACCTGGCGGCGGTGCAGTTCGCGCAAGCGGCCAAGATCGACATCGTTCATGTGCCTTACAAAGGGACCGCACCCGCGGAAGCCGACGTGGCGGCGGGTCATGTCTCGCTGATGCTGGACACCACCACCTGCCTGCCTTTCATCGCCGGCGGCAAGATGCGCGCGCTGGCGGTGGCTTCGAAGACGCGCAACCAGGCGCTGCCCGATGTACCTACCTTCGATGAAGTGGGGCTGCCCGGTGTGTACGCGTCCTCGTGGTATGGCCTGTCGGCGCCGGCCGGCACGCCGCGCGCCATCATCGACAAGCTCAATGCCGAGGCCAACGCGGTGCTCAAGTCGCCCGAACTGCAAAAGCGCATGCTTGCCTTCGGTGCCGAGGTGGGCGGCGGCACGCCGGAGGATTTCGGCCGCTTCATGGCCAGCGAAACCAAGCGCTATGCCGAGATCGTCCGCATCTCCGGCGCCAAGCTCGACTGAAACCGTCTTCACCCGACCCGCACTTCCATGCCACTCGCCTCCGCTCCGCGCACGCTGTTCGACAAGATCTGGGAGCCGCACGTCGTCATGCAACGCGACGACGGCCAGAGCCTGTTGTATGTCGATCGCCATCTCGTGCAGGACGGCTCCGCACCGGCCTTCGAGATGCTGCGCCAGCGCGGCCTGGGCGTGCGACGCGCGGATCTCGCCTTCGCTACCCCGGACCACTACGTGCCCACCGACAGCCGCGTGCTGGCCGACATCGCCGACGCGGAGAAGCGCGCAATGGCGCAGGCGCTGCGCGACGACAGCGCGGCGGCGGGCATCCGCTTCTTCGGGCTCGATGACGAGCGCCAGGGCATCGTCCATGTCGTCGGACCCGAGCAGGGGCTGAGCCTGCCGGGCATGGTGATCGTCTGCGGCGACAGCCACACCGCCACGCACGGCGCGCTGGGCGCTCTGGCCTTCGGCATCGGTGCTACAGAAGTGGCGCACGTGCTCGCCACGCAGACCATCTGGCAGCGCAAGCCGCGCACGATGCGCGTCGTGATCGACGGGCGGCTGGCCGATGGCGTGTCGGCCAAGGACATCATCCTGGCCGTGATCGCGAAGGTGGGTGCCGGGGGCGGTACCGGCCATGTGATCGAGTACGACGGCGAGGCGATCCGCGCCCTGTCGATGGAGGGACGCATGACGGTATGCAACATGTCCATCGAGGCCGGGGCACGTGCCGGCCTGGTGGCGCCGGACGACGGCACCTTCCAGTGGCTGGCGGGCCGCCCGCATGCGCCCGCCAGCGGGGAGTGGGACGCGGCCCTGTCGCGCTGGCGGATGCTCTCCAGCGACGAGGGCGCCGTATTCGACAAGGAAGTCCAGTTGCATGCCGGCGACATCGCGCCGATGGTCACCTGGGGCAATAGCCCCGAGGATGCGCTGCCCATCACGGGCCGCGTGCCCGACCCGGCGGATGCCTCGACCGGTGAGCGGCGCGACGCCTTGCAGCGCACGCTGGCGTACATGGGGCTCACGGCCGGCCAGTCGCTCACGGACCTGTCGGTGGACCGCGTCTTCATCGGCTCCTGCACCAATGGCCGCATCGAGGACCTTCGCAGTGCCGCGGCGGTGGCGCGAGGGCGCCACGTGGCCGATGGGGTGGAAGCCTGGGTGGTGCCCGGTTCGGGCCTCGTGAAACGCCAGGCCGAGGCCGAGGGGCTGGACACCATTTTCCTCGCGGCCGGTTTCCAGTGGCGGCACGCCGGCTGCTCGATGTGCCTGGGTACCAACGGCGACCAGGTCGGCGCCGGCCAGCGCTGCGCGTCCACCTCGAACCGCAATTTCGTCGGCCGCCAGGGTCCGGGTTCGCGCACCCACCTGATGAGCCCCGCCATGGCCGCGGCCGCGGCCGTCACCGGGCGCCTCGCGGACGTGCGGGGCCTGCCCACCGCGCCCTGACTCCGAATATGCAAGCCTTCAGACAACTCGAAGCCGTCGCGGCGCCGCTGGACCGCGCGAACGTCGACACCGACCAGATCGTGCCCGCGCTCTACCTGCAGAAGCCGCGCTCGGACAACTTCGGCAACTACCTCTTCCACGACGTGCGCCGCGATGCAAAGGGCGAACGCCGGGCCGACTTCGTGCTCAATGCCGCAGCCTATGCAGAGGCGCAAATCCTTGTCGCAGGCCGCAACTTCGGCTGTGGGTCTTCGCGCGAACACGCGGTGTGGGCGCTCCACGACGGAGGCTTCCGCGTGGTGATCGCGCCGAGCTTCGGCGACATCTTCCATTCCAACGCATTGAAGAACGGCCTGTTGCCGGTGCGTCTGTCCGAGCCG
Source organism: Variovorax sp. P5_A3 (assembly GCF_056400665.1). NCBI lineage: Bacteria > Pseudomonadati > Pseudomonadota > Betaproteobacteria > Burkholderiales > Comamonadaceae > Variovorax > Variovorax sp. P5_A3. Next base: position 115,122 of record NZ_JBFUKW010000026.1, read on the forward strand.
GTGGTTGAGAGCATCCTGGCGGCGCTGCTGGCCGCGCCGGGCACACGGCTGCGCGTGAACCTCGAAGCACAGACGGTTGCCAGTCCGCACGGCCGCATCGAACCCTTCGCCATCGATCCCTTCGCTCGCCATTGCCTGCTGGAGGGTCTCGACGAGATCGACTACACGCTGACCCAGCGCGCGCGCATCGACGACTACGAGCACCGCCACGCGTTGCGCTGACCCTGCCTCCCACCCATTCCAGAAAGGTTCCGAGATGAAGATTGCAGTGATGCCCGGCGACGGGATTGGCCGCGAGGTGACAGCGCAGGCGGTGAAGGTGCTCAATGCGGTGGTGGGCCACGCCCAGCCGCTGGAACTGGTGGAGGCGGCGATCGGCCAGGCCGGCATCGACGCCGCCGGCGATCCGCTTCCCGCCGCAACGAGCGAGATCGCGCGCAAGGCCGACGCCATCCTGTTCGGGTCGGCCGGCATGCCGGGTGACGAGGCCATTCCCTTCATGATGCGTCCGGGCGCGAGCCTGCTGCGGCTGCGCAAGGAGCTCGGCCTGTTCGCCAATTTCCGGCCGGCCTTCCTGTTCCCCGAACTGCTCGGTGCCTCCACCCTCAAGCCGGAGGTGGTGGAGGGGCTGGACCTGATGATCCTGCGCGAGCTGACGGGCGACGTCTACTTCGGCGAGCCGCGCGGCTTCGGCACCAACGCGAGCGGCGAGCGCGAGGCCTTCAACACCATGCGCTATGCCGAGTCGGAGGTCGAGCGCATCGCGCACGTTGCGTTCCGAACCGCGCGCTCGCGCCAACGCAGGCTGTGCTCGGTCGACAAGGCCAACGTGCTCGAGGTCATGCAGCTCTGGCGCGAGGTCGTCACCCGTGTGGGCCGGAATTATCCGGACGTGGAACTCACGCACTTGTTCGTCGACGCCGCAGCCATGCAACTGATGCGCGCACCCAAGCAGTTCGACGTGATCGTCACCGGCAACATCTTCGGCGACATCCTGTCCGACGCCGCCGCCATGCTCACCGGCTCGATCGGCATGCTGCCTTCGGCGTCGATGGCGGCAGGGAGCTTCGGGCTCTACGAGCCGGTGCATGGCACCGCGCCGGACATCGCCGGCAAGAACCTGGCCAATCCGCTCGCATCCATCCTCTCGATGGCGATGATGCTGCGCTACTCCTTTGCGCAGTCGGCCAACGCGGAGCGGGTGGATCGCGCGGTGCGCAGGGTGCTCGCCGATGGCTTGCGCACCGGGGACATCTTCCAGGCCGGTTGCACGCGGGTGGGAACCGAGGAAATGGGGGATGCGGTGGTGGCTGCGCTGGACGGGAAGTAGGTCAGTCCGACGGCAGCGTCAAGGCGTCAGAAGGCGCTCTTGGTGCAGCCGCCGTCCACGCGCAGCGCCGCGCCCGTCGTGCCCGACGACAGCGGGCTGGCGATGTAGGCGACCATCGCGGCGATCTCCTCCGGCGCCTCGAAGCGCTTGATGAGCGAGGTGGGCCGCACCTTCTCGAAGAACTCCTTCTCGAAGGCTTCGAAGGTCTTGCCGTCGGCCTTGGCGAGGGTCTCGACGAACTCGCCGACACCGCGGGACTTCGTCGGCCCCGGCAGGACGCTGTTGACGGTGATGCCGGTGCCCGCCAACGATTCCGCCAGGCCTCTTGCCACGGCGATCTGGGCGGTCTTGGTCATGCCGTAGTGGATCATCTCGGCCGGTATCTGCAGGGCGCTTTCGCTCGAGATGAAGATGATGCGGCCCCAGTTCGCGCGCTTCATCGCCGGCAGGCACAGGCGCGCGAGCCGCACGCCGCTCAGCACGTTCACATCGAAGAAGCGTGTCCAGTCCGCGTCGGGAATCTCCTCGAAGGGCTTGGGTTCGAAGATGCCGAGGTTGTTGACGAGGATCTCGATGCCCGGGAACTTCGCCGCGAGCGCCTCGGCGGCCTCGGGCGTGCCCAGGTCGCCCGCGAAGCCCAGCACCTCGCCGCCTTCCGCGGGCTTGATCCCCGCCACTGCCTTGTCGACGGAGGCCTGCGCCCGTCCGTTGACGATCACCCGCGCGCCTTCGGCGGCCAACGCCGCCGCGATGGCATGGCCGATGCCTGCGGTGCTGCCGGAGACCAGTGCCAACTTACCCTTGAGTTTCAAGTCCATGGATTACCACCTTTCTGCAAAAAACAGGACAAAGCCTAGGTGGCGCCGCGATCGCGCAGCACCAACGTCTGGACAGCAACGCCGATCGGGCCTTGCTCGTCGTAGAGGCGCGACAGCGTCGTGCCTGCGCCGCTCGCATCGGCCTGCGTCTCGGAGGCGAGCCCGACCCATTCGCCAACGGGCGGCCGGTGCAGGTGCACGCTGAGGTCGGCGTTGGCGAACAGGAAGCGCTCGGCCGGCAGGATCCAGCTCAGGCCGTTGCCGAAGTCCGCCGCCGCGGCCGCGCGCATGGCGGGCGAGGTGGGCACGCCTTGCACCAGCGGCACGATGAGCCGGAACCACGCGGCGGCCGGCCCGGGCCGTGAAGCGTCGCCATGCGCGACGCGCGATTCGATCGCCATGCGATGGAAGTACTCGCCGTCGGGCAGGCCGGGAATGCGGACCTCGTCCCGGCAGTCCCGCGGCAGCGGCGACAGCATCGCCGGCGACCAGCCGGGCAAGCCGGCGGGCAGGGCGAGTGCCTGTCCGCGCAGCAGGAGCGCATGGGCGCGGGCCACGAGCGCATCGCCCGCCAGGAGATCGATGGTCACGCGCGTGGTCGAGCGGGAGGGCTGCGCCGTGTGGCGCGCGGTCAGCGGCGCGAGGGGCACCGGCCTGACGAGCTCGACGCTCAGCCGCGCGAGCTGCCAGCCGGGCTCGGGCATTGCGCTTTCGGCGATGTGTGCCAGCAGCGCGGACGGGGCGCCACCATGCTGGGCACGCGGGTCCCACGGGCCGCGCGAGAGGCTGCCCGGGTGCCAGGTGTCGCCATCGCGGGTGAACACGGCGGGCGAGGGTGAGGACTCGTGGACAGGGCTTTCGGTCATCGTGTTTCGGCGCTGTGAGTGCATTCAACGGGCGTCGGGCATTCTAGGAACAACGTAGGAACAACGCGCGGCGATGAACTGCAGGTAACAATTCGCCGCGTCGCGAAGAACACCATTCGCCATTAGCATTCGCCAATGGCCATCCTCGTCGGCACCGCCTCCTGGACTGACAAGACGCTGATCGACTGCGGGCGCTTCTACCCGAAGGAAGCGAAGACGCCCGAGGCACGGCTGCGCTACTACGCCTCGATCTTCCCTCTGGTCGAGGTCGATTCGAGCTACTACGCAATCCCCGATCCGGTCACGGCGAAGAACTGGGTCGAGCGCACGCCGGACGCCTTCACCTTCAACGTGAAGGCCTTCCGGCTCTTCACGGGCCACCAGACCGACCCGAAGGTGATGCACAAGGACATCAAGGAGGCCCTGGGCACCACCAAGACCCTCTATTACCGCAGTACACCGCCCGAGATCCGCACCGAACTGTGGCGCCGCTTCATCGATGCCCTGGCGCCCCTCAGGATCGCCGGCAAGTTGGGGCTGGTGCACTTCCAGTTCCCGCCGTGGCTGATGTGCGATCCCGAAGGCCACGCGCATGTGGAGCATTGCGTCGAGATGATGGAGGGCCACACCGTCAGCATCGAGTTCCGCCACCAGTCATGGCTCGACGAAGCCCATCGCGCCGCCACCCTCGATTTCGTGCGGGAGATGAACGCCGTGCACACCATCGTCGATGGGCCGCAGGGATTTGCCAACAGCGTGCCGATGCTGGTCGAGACGACGCACCCGGACTACGCGCTGCTTCGGCTGCACGGCCGGAACACCGAGACCTACAACGCCAAGGGTGCCTCCTCTGCAGCCGAGCGGTTCGACTACGACTATCCCGATGACGAGATCCGCGAACTGGTTGTCGAGGCCTTGCGCATCGCGTACAAGGTGCGCAACACGCACATCATCTTCAACAACTGCGACGAGGACAAAGGGCAGCGCAACGGCATCACCTTCCTGAAGATGCTGCTGGCGCACGGGTGAGGGAGCGACAACCCCTATGGCGCGTTCGCGGCAGGTCGAGGAAGGTTCGAGGCTGCTTTCACCGGAGCACTACCAGCATGTCATCCTCCCCCGGGCCTGCAAGGCAGGGCCTCTCAGGCGGGCACTTTCTTCGGCGTGCGGCGGCCCTTCTGGCAGGCGTCGAAAGGCGTTCGCACCGGGCGCCCGATTCCGCAGAGGGCCCGGGGAGCGAATCGCTGAACGCGCTGGATGTCGACTTCTACCGGTCGATCTACCCGGACCTGTCTTCGATGAGCGAGCAGGCGGCGCGGGCGCACTTTGCCAGGCATGGCAGATCCGAGGGGCGCATCCCGTGCGCAGGCGCGGCGCGTGAGTATTTCCTGGAGCGCATCCCGAGGACCGGCCTGACGCTGGAGATCGGCCCCTTTGCGACACCCGCCTTGAAGGGAGAGCACGTCCGATATGCCGACATGCTGTCCACGGAGGAACTGCTTCGTCGCGCCGTCGAGCATGGCGTGGACCCCAAGGGGTGCCCGGAAATCCACTACGTGCTTTCCGTTCGCCCTCTCGAACAGATCGAGGACCGGTTCGCAAGCGTCTTCAGCAGCCACTGCATCGAGCACCAGACAGACCTGGTACAGCATCTGAACGCGGTGAGCGGTCTGCTCGAGCCCGGAAGCCGCTATTTCGTGATCTGCCCCGACAAGCGCTATTGCTTCGATCATTTCCTGCCGGAAAGCACGATCGCCGATGTGCTGGAGGCCCACGCGGAGCGGCGAACGCGGCACTCCCTGAAATCGTGGGTTTCTCATCTGGGCCTGACTACGCACAACAACGAGCAGAGACACTGGCAAGGCGATCACGGCCGGCCCCGATGCGAAACCGAAGGAAACCGTGTTCTCGAAGAGGCGCTTCAGGTGCACGCAACCGCTGAAAGCGAGGGGATCTATCTCGACTGCCACGCCTGGCAATTCACGCCCGCGAGCTTCGCGTCCGTCTTCTCGATGCTCTACAAGATGGAACTGACCGACCTCTCATTGGAGGCCGTGCACGACACGACGAGGAATCGAAACGAGTTTTGCGCCGTACTGAAAAAGTGGCAACAGAGCCCATGAAAAAAGCCTGCTGCCGTTTCCGGTAGCAGGCTTTCTAGCGTTGGTACGCTGTGTTGGTGGTGGGCCCTGAGTGACTCGAACACTCGACCTACGGATTAAGAGTCCGCTGCTCTACCAACTGAGCTAAGAGCCCCTGATCGACTGGTGTGTCGTTTCAGGCAATCCCACGATTATAGCCACAACTTCTGCGCAGTCTGTCACACGCGTTCGAAAATGCAGGCGATGCCCTGTCCGCCGCCGATGCACATCGTCACCAGGGCATAGCGCCCCTGGATGCGTTCGAGTTCGTACAGCGCCTTGACGGTGATCAACGCCCCGGTCGCGCCCACGGGATGACCCAGCGAGATGCCCGAGCCGTTGGGGTTGACCTTCGCGGGATCGAGTTCCAGGTCCTTGCTCACGGCGCAGGCCTGTGCGGCGAAGGCCTCGTTGGCCTCGATCACGTCCATGTCGGAAGCCTTCAGGCCGGCCTTCTCCAGCGCCTTGCGCGATGCCGGCACCGGGCCGATGCCCATGTAGGCCGGGTCCACGCCGGCGAAGGCGTAGGCCACGATGCGCGCCATCGGCTTGAGGCCGCGGCGGGAGGCTTCTTCCTTCTCCATCAGCACCACGGCGGCGGCCCCGTCGTTGACGCCGGAGGCATTGCCCGCCGTCACGGTGCCGTTCTCTTTCAGGAAGGCGGGCTTGAGCTTGCTCATGTCCTCGATCTTCGCGTTGAAGCGCACATGCTCGTCAGTGTCGAACTGCGTCGGGCCCTTGCGGCTCTCCAGCGTCACCGGAACGATCTGCGACTTGAAATAGCCGGCCTCGATGGCCTTCTGCGCGCGCTGGTGGCTGGTGAGCGCGGTCTGGTCCTGCGTCTCGCGACTGATGCCCCACTTCTTGGCGACGTTCTCCGCCGTGATGCCCATGTGGACGGTCTGGAAGGGGTCGTGCAAAGCGCCGAGCATCATGTCGACCATCTTCGTGTCGCCCATGCGCGCGCCCCAGCGCGCGGTGAGCGATGCGAAGGGTGCACGGCTCATGCTTTCGGCGCCGCCGCCCACCGCCACCTTGGCGTCGCCCAGCTGGATGCTCTGCGCCGCGCTCACGATGGCCTGCAGGCCCGAGCCGCACAGGCGGTTGACGGTCAATGCGGGTGTTTCCTGGGCGCAGCCGCCCTCGATGGCGGCCACGCGCGCCATGTACATGTCGCGTGGCTCGGTGTTGATCACGTGGCCGAAGACGACGTTCTCCACGTCCTTGCCGTCGACCTTGGCGCGTGCCAGCGCCTCCCGGGTGACAAGCGCCGCCAGCTTGGTCGGCGGCACGTCCTTGAGGCCTCCGCCAAAAGTTCCGATGGCGGTGCGCACACCGCTGACTACAACCACTTCCTTCATGACAGTCTCCGAAACAGAAATCGAAGCGTCGATCATGCCAGCCCGAACGCCTTTTCGATGGACGCCGGCGTTACCATCCGTGCCCGAACAAGGAGCCGCTAATGATCGAAGCCAACACTCTCCGTCACGTGGTCGTGACAGGCGCGGCCGGCGCCCTGGGCCGCGCCGTCGTGCAGCACTTTCTCGATCAGGGTGCCCGCCTGGCCCTGATCGACCATCGGATGGAGCACCTGTCGAGCACTTTCCCGGGGCTGGACAACTCCCAGCACCTGTTGGTCGAGGCCGACGTCACCTCGGTGCCGGCGATGGCCGAGGCGGCGAAGGGCATCCTTTCCGCCTTCAGGCAGGTCGACGCGCTGGTGCATATCGCGGGCGGCTTCGAAATGGGCGATCCGGTCCATGCGCTCAGTCGCGAGGCGTGGGAGCGGATGATGAACCTGAACGCCTGGTCCTTCGTGGCCGTTTCCCAGGCGCTGGTGCCCTCGATGATCGAACGCAAGTCCGGCAGCGTGGTGGCCGTCACCGCGAAAACCGCGTCGCGCGGCGCGGCGGCCATGTCCGCCTATATCGCGTCGAAGAGTGCGCTGCAGCGGCTGGTCGAGGCCTCGGCGGCGGAACTGGCGCCGCACGGCATCAACGTCAACAGCATCGCGCCGAGCGTGCTCGACACGCCGGCCAACCGCCAGGCCATGCCCGACGCCAATCCCGCCTCTTGGGTGTCGACTGGCGTGGCGGCGCAGACCATCGGCTTCCTGGTATCCCCTGCCGCCGCGGCGCTGCATGGGCAGCACCTGACGCTCGACGCCTGACTCCGCCGAAGACCTTTTCTTCGGGCGGGTCTTGCTTCTGCCCCTTGCACCAAGGGGCATCCGGCCTTTCACCTTAGGACAAGTGCGCTTTGGCTTCGGCGTGCGCATGCTACCGGTGCGCCTCGACGCGCCGCTCGGAAGCGTGCGTGTCCTCGCCCCCGCCGCGKCGMCGCGGCCCGGGCATGGGGCGAATCCACCATGCACCCACCAAGGAGACGAAATGGCATCGAAGAAACCGGCAGCAGCGAAGCAACCCAACATCCTGGTGATCTGGGGCGATGACATCGGCATCACGAACCTGAGTTGCTATTCGGATGGCCTGATGGGTTATCGGACACCCAACATCGACCGGCTGGCGAAGGAAGGCATGAAGTTCACCGACTCGTACGGCGAACAGTCCTGCACCGCCGGGCGCTCGTCCTTCATCACCGGGCAAAGCGTGTATCGCACCGGCCTGTCGAAGGTCGGCATTCCGGGCGCACCGATCGGCATGAACACCGAGATCCTGACCATCGCCGCGCTGCTCAAGAACCAGGGCTACGCGACCGGCCAGTTCGGCAAGAACCACCTCGGCGACCGCAACGCCATGTTGCCGACCAATCACGGCTTCGACGAATTCTTCGGCAACTTGTATCACCTGAATGCCGAGGAAGAGCCGGAGATGTACGACTACTACCCGGAGAAGGACTTTCCGGATTTCCGGAAGAAGGTCGGCCCGCGCGGCGTGGTGCGCTCATGGGCAACGGACAAGGACGACCCCACCGAGGAACCGCGCTGGGGCCGCGTCGGCAAACAGAAGATCGAGGACACCGGTCCTCTCACCACGAAGCGCATGGAAACCTGCGACGACGAGTTCGCGGCCGCGGCCAAGGACTTCATCGGGCGGCAGCACAAGGACGGCAAGCCGTTCTTCGTGTGGCTGAACTTCACGCACATGCACCTCTTCACGCACACGAAGAAGGAAAGCCTGGGCCAGGCGGGACGCTGGCAGTCGCCCTACCACGACACGATGATCGACCACGACAAGAACGTGGGCGAGCTGCTTGACTACCTCGACGAACTGGGCATCACAGAAGACACCTTCGTGATGTATTCGACAGACAACGGCCCGCACATGAACAGTTGGCCCGACGGCGCGATGACGCCGTTCCGCAGCGAGAAGAACAGCAACTGGGAAGGCGCCTTCCGCGTGCCGATGGTGGTGCGCTGGCCCGGAAAGATCGCTGCCGGCACCGTCTCGAACGGCATCGTGCAGCATCACGACTGGCTGCCCACCTTCCTGGCGATGGCCGGAGAGCCTGACATCGTCGAGAAGGCGAAGAAGGGCATCGATGCGATAGGACGCAAGTACAAGAACCACATCGACGGCATGAACCTGCTGCCCTACCTCACGGGCAAGGAGAAGGAGAGTCCGCGCAAGCTCTTCGTCTACATCAGCGATGACGGCGACGTGCTCGGCATCCGGTACGACAACTGGAAGGTCGTGTTCATGGAGCAGCGTGTCACAGGGACCATGCGGATCTGGGGCGAGCCTTTCGTGGCGCTGCGGCTGCCGAAGATCTTCAACCTCCGGACCGATCCGTTCGAGCGCGCCGACGTGACTTCCAACAGCTACTACGAGTGGTTCCTGTACCACGCGTACATCCTCTACGGAGCCTGGACGATTGCCGACCAATTTGCGGCGACCTTCAAGGAGTTCCCGCCGATCCAGAAGCCCAACACCTTCACGATCGACGATGCGCTGGCGAAGATGGCCGAGGCCGCGGCCGGGGGCAGCAACTAGAGGCGAACGTTCGAGGAGGATGTCATGACCGACACAGCATTGGCCTCGTGGAACGACGGGGCCGCCAGGCACACCCTGCTCGACTTCGTCGCCCGCGTGACGAAGGAGGGCGGGCCCGACTACGTGCGACCCGCCGAGCGCATCGCCACCTTCGACAACGACGGGACCCTGTGGTGCGAGCAGCCGCTCCAGACGCAGCTCTTCTTTGCCGACGATCGCCTCAAGGCCCTGGCGGCGAAGGATCCGACGCTGAAGGATCGCCAGCCCTACAAGGCCTTCCTCGAACACGATCTCAAGACCATCATGGGCCTGGGCAAGCAGGGCGCGTTCGAGATCGCGTTCGCAACCCATGCCGGCCTCACGCAAGACGAGTTCATGGACGCAGCGCGCGCCTGGCTGGCCTCGGCCAGGCACCCCAAGCTGGGTCGCCTCTTCACGCAGTGCGTCTACCAACCCCAGATCGAGCTGCTCGACTACCTGCGGGCCAATGGCTTCAAGAACTTCATCGTCTCCGGCGGTGGCATCGACCTGATGCGTGCCTTTGCGGAGGAGGTCTACGGCATTCCGCCCGAACAGGTCATCGGCAGCAGCGTCAAGACGCGCTTCGAGATGCGAGACGGACGCGCCGAACTGATGAAGCTCTCGGAGCTGGACACCTTCGACGACCGTGATGTCAAGCCGCAGAACATCGGCCTGCATATCGGGCGGCGGCCGATCCTCGCCTTCGGCAATTCCGACGGCGACCTGTCGATGTTGCGCTACGTGAAGTCAGGCAGCGGTGCCCGGCTGGCGCTGCTCCTGCATCATGACGACGCGGATCGCGAGTTCGCCTACGACCGCGAGTTTCGCTTGAGTCCGTTGGTCGAGGGGCTCGACAAGGCAGGCGAGTACGGCATCGACGTGGTGAGCATGAAGCGCGACTGGAACAACGTGTTCGCGGCCTGAGAGCGCGGGGACCCGAGAACACAACGAGGAGATGACGATGGCCCACGTGATCCCCGGACCCGACACCCGGATGAAGCTCACCGACGACTACGTGCGCCTCGTCGCGCGCGACGCCTTCTTCTGGGCCTGGCCGATTGTCAATGTCTACAACCGTCGCATCACCTTCGGGTCATTGCCGCATCCGATGCTGCTCGGTGGCGTGCTGCCGGTCGGCCCGCTCAACTCGGTGACGATGCTCACCGACTACATCGACCCTGCCGAGCGCGCGGTGGCGTGTCCCAACCAGGACGTGGTCTACGGCAACAGCATCCTGGCGCTGGATGTGTCGCCGGTCGTAGTGCAGGTGCCGGATTTCGGCGACCGCTTCTGGGTGTACCAGGTGGTGGACTCGCGCACCGACAGCTTCGCCGAACTGGGCCGCATGTACGGCACGCGCCCCGGGTTCTATCTGCTGGCAGGGCCGAACTGGGTGGGCACCGTGCCGCAGGGCATCGGCAAGGTGTTCGTGGCACAGACGGGCACCGCCGTGGTGGTGCCCCGCGTGTTTCGCGAAGACACGGCACAGGACCTCGAAGCGGTGCAGGCGACCGTCAACCAGATCGGCCTATACCCGGTGGCCGACTTCGACGGGAAGATGAAAGTTACCGACTGGCGCAAGGTGCCGGTGGTGAAGAACCCGTCGGAAGGTGGCGACGGTGCCGAAACGAAGTGGGTTCCGCCCGAGAAGTTCCTGGACATGCTGCCGGGCGCCCTGGCCGATGCAAGGCCACTGCCCGGCGAATCGGCGCGCTACGCGCAGGTCCTGGCGGTGGTGGATGCGGCGAGCAAGGATGCGCGCGTCAGGGATGTCTTCAACCAGGCCTTGGTAGCGGCGGACAAGGAACTGATCGAGCCACTTTTCCAGTTCCGCAATTACGGGCGGCAACTGTCGCACCACTGGTCCACCATCGCCAATGGCGCGAGCTTCGGCAGCGACTACTTCACGCGCACGGCGGTGGCCAAGTCGAACATCTTCGTCAACAAGCAGAACGAGACCAAGTACTTCTACCAGGACCTCGACGCCGACGGCGAGCGCCTCGACAGTGCCAACCGCTACACGGTCACTTTCGCGAAGGGCGCGACGCCGCCGGTCAAGGGGTTCTGGTCGCTCACGCTCTACAACCGGCACCACTTCTTCGAGCCGAATCCGCTGGGACGGTATTCGGTCGGCACCAAGAACAAGTCGCTGAAGGTCGATGCGGACGGTTCGCTCACGATCTACGTCCAGGGCGATTCACCCGGCGCGGACAAGGAAAGCAATTGGCTGCCGGCGCCCGTCGGCGACGCGAGCGAGTTCTCGCTCTACATCCGTTCCTATTGGCCAGAGCCGGCCGCACTCGACGGCAGTTGGACACCGCCGCCGGTCGTCAGGTTGTCGTAGTTCAACGGGGCCAGGACCAGCACGATGACTGACACTTCTTTTGCTCTCGGCGTCGGCAGCATCTTCACCCTGATGTTCGTGATGCTGGGGCCGATGAAGATCATCGGCCCCTTCGCCAGGCTGACGCACGACCTCGATGAAAGCGCGCTGAAGAAGATCGCGATACGCACGTTCGTGATCGCCCTCGTCGCGGCGATCGGGGGCGCCGCGGTAGGGCGGGTGCTTCTCCAGAGCTGGAACATCTCGGCACCGGCGCTCCTGCTCGCGGGCGGCGCGATCTTCTTCGTCGTCGGCATGCGCGTCGTGCTGGAGCAATACGCGCCCGCACCCACGCCGCCGCCGCGCCTGCCGGATTCACCGTTGGCGGCGGCCATGCGGATTGCGTTTCCGACGGTGGTCACGCCCTACGGGACCGCATCGCTCATCGTGCTGCTCACGCACAGCCACCAGGACGTCGAACGCACGGCGACGATCTTCGCCATCCTGATCGGCGTGATGGTGCTGAATCTGTTGGCGATGCTGTATGCCCGTCGCATGCTGGGCGGGATGACGGCGATCGTGCTGGAGATCCTGGGCGCCGTGCTTGGCGTGCTGCAGGTGGCTCTGGCGGTGACCATCATCCTGCACGCGCTGCGCGATCTGGGAGTCATCAATGCCTGAGAAAGAAAAGCAATGGATCGGTTCGGGACCGTCGGAATCGGAACGCATGTCGACAGAAATGTCGTCCCGACGGACGGGCATGTCATTCCAGCGCACGCGCATGAGCGCGGACCGCACGTTGATGTCGGTGATCCGCACATCGCTGTCGCTGATCGGTTTCGGGTTCACCATCTTCCAGGTGTTCCAGAAGCTGCACGATTCGGAAGTCCTCCGGAGCAGCCAGGCGGCGCGCAATTTCGGCGTCGCGCTCGTGCTGCTGGGCATCGCGATGCTGGTCTCGGGCATCGGCTATCACTGCTTCTTCATGGTCGGGCTGCGCAAGGAGCGCAAGGCACTGAAGGAAGAAGGGCTCATACACGCCGAAAGCCAGTTCCCGGTGTCGCTGACGCTCCTGGTTGCGCTGCTCCTGCTGATCATCGGATTGCTGGCGATCGCCAGCATGCTGTTCAACAGCGGGCCCTTCGGATGACGGTTGAAGGCCAGCCCGAAGAAGCGGTGCCCGCCGCACCGCCGGACGCTGCCGGTGAGCGCTTCGTCGCGACGCTGTTCTCGTTCGTGGCGATCGGCCTGGGCTCTGTGATCGGCACCGGCGTCTACACGCATTGTTCGAGCCGGTCTTTCAACGGGCGGGCACCATGGCCGATGTGATGCTTCGCTATTTCCGGCTGCGCCGCTGACACCCGATGCCCGGTTTGGCTGACCTGGCACCGAGGAAACTGTTGGCAACCTGTCACTTTCAACTATTCGACAGAGGGAGCCGTACCGTGAAGAAAACTTTTCGCTTTTCCTTGAACGCGATGCTGGTCATCGGTGCAGTGGTGGGGTCGGCCAACGTGTGGGCCGCCGATGACGCCGCTGCGGCATGCAGCGATCCGAGGGTGGACCGAGCCGCCTGCATGCGCGAAGCCGGAGCGGCCAAGCAGGCCAAGCAGCAAGGCAACCTGACAAGCACCGGAGGCTACGAAGAGAACGCGCTGGCCCGTTGCCAGCGTCAGCCGGCGGATGCACGCGCCGCGTGCGAGGAGCGCGTGCGGGGCACGGGCAACGCCGAAATCAGGGGCAGCGTGCCGGGTGGGGGCAAGATCCGCAGCACCGAGACACCGATTCCTGCGCCGGCCAATTGAGGCGTACTGCCTCGCGTCCGCCGCGGGGGAAAAGGAAACGGGCCTTGAAGGCCCGTGTTTCCAAATGGGTTGGTGGAGAGGATGAGGATCGAACTCACGACCTCCGCATTGCGAACGCGGCGCTCTCCCAGCTGAGCTACCCCCCCAACGCAATGAGAATTCTAACCAGAACACGGGCTTCGCTGCACGAGGGACGTGGCAAGATTTGACCCTCACAAACCCGGAGCATTCAGGATGGATTCGTACGAACCCGCGTGGCTCGACCGCATGTACAACAACCGCGCGCGGGTGCCGGACCACCCCACTTACCTGGGGCGATGGGCCACAGATTCGGCCGCGGCGCGCGCTTCACTGGCGTGCCAGCTCGACGTGCCCTACGGCGAGGGGCCTGGCGAAACCCTCGACATCTTTCCGGCCTCGGCGCCGGATGCACCGGTGCTTGTCTTCATCCACGGCGGCTATTGGAGCGCGCTCGACAAGAGCGACCATTCATTCATCGCCCGCGCATTCACCGACCGCGGCGTGTGCGTCGTCATCCCCAACTATGCGCTGTGCCCCGGCACGCCCGCGCAGCCGATCGGCATCGGGGACATCTCGCAGCAGATGGTGCGTGCGCTGGCATGGACGTGGCGAAACATCGCGGCCCACGGCGGCGACCCCGCGCGCATCACGGTCTCGGGCCATTCGGCCGGGGGACACCTGTCCGCGATGCTGTTCGCATGCGGCTGGAAGGCCGTGGCGCCCGACCTGCCTGCGGACCTTGTTCGCAACGCGCTCTCGATTTCCGGCCTCCACGACCTGCGGCCGTTGCAGCGTGCACCTTTCATCGAGAAGGCGATCCGTCTCGGCGATTCGGATGCCTTGCGCCTCAGCCCGGCGCTGGGGCCGGTGCCTTCGCGCGGCACTTTCTACGCGGTTGCCGGAGGCGACGAGAGCGAGGAATTCATCCGCCAGAACGCGCTGATTCAGGATGCATGGGGCCGCGACGTGGTGGCCGTCTGCGAGGTGCTGCCGGGGCTCCACCACTTCAGCATCGTGGACACTCTGGCCAGCCCGGGCCAGCGGTTGCACGGCCTCGCCATGCAACTGCTTCAGGCCTGAGCCGCGCCGGCAGCGGCCCTACATCAGCAGGTGTTCGCCTGCGTTGTCGCCGCCCAGGGTGACGTAGTTGACCTTGCGGATGTCCATCAGCTTCCGGCCGCCGGCATAGCTGATGGAGCTCTGGATGTCCTGCTCCATCTCGACCAGCGTCTCGGCGAGCTTGCCCTTGATCGGTTCGAGGATGCGCTTGCCTTCGACGTGCTTGTACTCGCCCTTGTTGAAGTCGCTGGCCGAGCCGTAGTACTCCTTGAAGAGCGCACCGTCGACTTCCACCGTTTTGCCGGGTGATTCCTCGTGTCCCGCGAAGAGCGAGCCGATCATCACCATCGACGCGCCGAAGCGGATGCTCTTGGCGATGTCGCCGTGGTCGCGGATGCCGCCGTCGGCAATGATCGGCTTGGTCGCCACGCGTGCGCACCACTTGAGCGCCGACAACTGCCAGCCGCCAGTGCCGAAACCCGTCTTGAGCTTGGTGATGCAGACCTTGCCCGGGCCGATGCCGACCTTGGTCGCGTCCGCGCCCCAGTTCTCGAGGTCGATCACCGCCTCGGGCGTGCCGACGTTGCCTGCGATCACGAAGGTCTTCGGCAGCTTCTTCTTGAGGTACGCGATCATGTTCTTCACGCTGTCGGCATGGCCGTGGGCGATGTCGATCGTCACGTACTCGGGCACCAGGTTGGCGGCGACGAGCTGGTCGACGGTGTCGTAGTCCGGCTTCTTGACGCCCAGCGAGATCGATGCGAACACACCCTTGGCGTGCATGTCCTTCACGAACTGGACGTTGTCCAGGTCGAAGCGGTGCATGACGTAGAAGTAGCCGTTCTTCGCGAGCCAGGTGCAGATGGTCTCGTCGACCACCGTCTTCATGTTGGCGGGCACCGTCGGGATGCGGAAGCTGCGGCCGCCGAGCGCGACGCTGGCGTCGCACTCGGAACGGCTTTCCACCACGCACTTGCGCGGCAGCAGAAGGATGTTGTCGTAGTCGAAGATTTGCATGAGATCCAAGCTCCTTGAAAAAGGTCGTCACCGAAGGATTTCGGCGGCGATCGGGCGCTTGGCTTGGAGACCGGATTTTGCGGGTGCGCCGTGGCGGCGCGACCGGACCCTGCTGTGCGCAGGCGCAAAAAAACCGGACGTCAAGAAAACTTGGGCCCGGTGTCTGATTCTACCCGTCCGCCCCTGCGCACAGCTTCCGTCACTTCGTATAACCCACATACGCAGTGCTTTCTACAATCGACGGATGTTCACCGACCTCGCGGCTGCCGCAGATTCGCCGCTGCTCCAAAACCTCAACCCGGAGCAGCGTGCCGCCGTCACGCTGCCGGCCGGCAACGCACTGATCCTCGCCGGCGCCGGCTCGGGCAAGACGCGGGTGCTGACCACCCGCATCGCCTGGCTGCTGCAGACCGGCCAGGTGTCGCCGGGCGGCATCCTGGCCGTCACCTTCACCAACAAGGCCGCCAAGGAAATGATGACGCGGCTGGGCGCGATGCTGCCGGTCAATGTGCGGGGCATGTGGATTGGTACCTTCCACGGGCTGTGCAACCGTTTCCTGCGCGCGCACTGGAAGCTCGCCAACCTGCCGTCCACCTTCCAGATCCTCGACACTCAGGACCAGCTCTCGGCCATCAAGCGGCTGATGAAGCAATTCAACGTCGATGACGAGCGATTTCCCGCCAAGCAGACGCAATGGTTCATCGCCGGTGCCAAGGAAGACGGCCTTCGCCCGCGCGACGTAGAGATCCGCAGCGACGACGACCGCAAGAAGGTCGAGCTCTACCAGCTCTACGAAGAGCAATGCCAGCGGGAGGGCGTCGTTGATTTCGGCGAGCTGATGCTGCGCAGCTACGAGTTGCTCCGCGACAACGACCCGGTGCGCGAGCACTACCAGCGGCGCTTCCGCCACATCCTGATCGACGAGTTCCAGGACACCAACCGGCTGCAGTACGCGTGGATCAAGATGCTCTCGGGCACCACGGTCGACGGCCGTTTTGCGCCGGGCGAGAACAGCGTGATCGCGGTCGGTGACGACGACCAGAGCATCTACGCCTTCCGGGGCGCGCGCGTGGGCAACATGGCCGACTTCGTGCGCGAGTTCGAGGTGTCGCACCAGATCAAGCTGGAGCAGAACTACCGCAGCTACAGCAACATCCTCGATTCGGCCAACGAGCTGATCAGCCACAACAAGAAGCGGCTCGGCAAGAGCCTGCGCACCGACCAGGGGCCGGGCGAGCCCGTGCGTGTCTACGAGTCCACCAGCGATTTCGCCGAGGCCCAGTGGATGGTCGAGGAAATGCGGCAACTGGTGCGCGACGGCATCGACCGCAAGGAAATGGCCGTTCTCTACCGCAGCAATGCGCAGAGCCGCGTGATCGAAACGGCGCTCTTCAATGCCGCGGTGCCGTACCGCGTGTACGGCGGCTTGCGCTTCTTCGAGCGTGCCGAAATCAAGCACGCATTGGCCTACCTGCGGCTGCTCGAGAACAAGGACGACGACACCAGCTTCCTGCGCATCGTCAACTTCCCGCCGCGCGGCATCGGCGCGCGCAGCATCGAGCAGCTCCAGGACGCGGCCCGCGCCGCCGGCCGCTCGCTGCACGACGCGGTGAGCGCCGTCGGCGGCAAGGCCGGCGGGAATCTCTCGGCCTTCGTTGCCAAGATCGACGTGCTGCGCGAGCAGACGCAGGGTATGTCGTTGCGAGAGATCATCGAGCTCGTGCTCGACCACAGCGGGCTGATCGAGCACTACAAGGCCGATCGCGAAGGCGCGGACCGCATCGAAAATCTGGACGAACTGGTCAACGCCGCGGAGAGCTTCGTCACGCAGGAGGGCTTCGGGCGCGATGCGGTCGCGTTGCCGGTCGACGAACTGAGGCAGTCACCGGCCAGCCAGGGCCTCGATCCGAACCGCCCCCTCATCGACGAGCCGCTGGCGCCCGATGCGGAAACCGGCGAGACGCTGAGCCCGCTCGCCGCCTTCCTCACGCACGCCGCGCTGGAATCAGGCGACAACCAGGCGCAGGCCGGCCAGGACGCCGTGCAGTTGATGACCGTGCATGCCGCCAAGGGCCTCGAATTCGACTGCGTCTTCATCACCGGCCTGGAAGAGGGCTTGTTCCCCCACGAGAACTCGATGAGCGATCACGAAAGCCTCGAGGAAGAACGCCGCCTGATGTACGTCGCCATCACGCGCGCCCGCAAGCGCCTGTACCTGAGCCATTCGCAAACGCGCATGCTCCACGGCCAGACCCGCTACAACGTCAAGAGCCGCTTCTTCGAGGAACTGCCCGAAGCCGCGCTCAAGTGGCTCACGCCCAAGAACCAGGGGTTCACCCCTTCGGCCTTCGGCTACGGCGGCGGCTACGCCACCACGCGCGGCGGTGGGGGCGGCTACAGCAGCAAGGACACCTTTGCCAGCCCGCCCGTGCCCCCGCAAAAGACCGTGCCCTCGCACGGCCTGCGTTCAGGCATGCAGGTGTTCCACAACAAGTTTGGCGAAGGGACCGTATTGGCGCTCGAAGGCAGCGGTGACGATGCCCGCGCGCAGGTCAATTTCCCCCGTCACGGCGTCAAGTGGCTTGCCCTTTCGGTCGCAAAACTGACCCCCGTGTAACGGCCGAAGAACAAGGCCGACGCAGCCAGGGCTCGTTGGTGAAACACGATGGAGCCGGCTTCGCCGGGCCGTCCGTGTTGCCCCCTGAAAGGGGGTGCCCGAGCCACACGAAGTGGGCGAGGCTGGGGGTTATTCCTGAAAACTATCTCTGAACGTAAACCAGGTGCTGGTGAAGAACATTGCCGCCATCACCAGCGCGCCGCCGATCATCACGGCGCCGCCAGCCGCCGATGCGCCTTCGCCGATGCCCATCGCGCCGACAGCCACGAGGAGCGTCGCGAGCAGACTCAGCACGATGCCGGCGCCGATGAAGACGCCGACCCAGACCAGCCCGAACACGGTAAGTGCGCCGAAGTTCTTGAAGCAGGCGATGAAGCTGAAGAACAGGCTCTTCGCCGGCGGCACGCGATGCCAGTGCACCAGCGCCGGCGCGTGCCAGAAGGCCAGCGATAGCGGCAGGTAGAGGCCCATCGCGATCCAGAGCGCCACCTGGAATTCGGTGGTCTCGGCCAGTTCACGGCTGAGCGGTCCGCCGAGCAGGTAGACGCGCGCGAACTGGCCGCCATCGGCCAGCGCGGAAATGGCCATCACGCCGAGAAACAGCGCGGCATACATCGCACCCAGCATCGCCATGGGCCGCACGTCGGCCCGGACGGCATTCAGCGCCGCCATGAACACCGCTCCCGCCGGTGGTTTTTCAGGCCCTGCGGCCTGTGCGGCAGCGGCCATCAGGCCCAGCGTCATGGTCGGCAGCAGCATCAGCGCAACGGCTGCGCCGATCAGGGGGACCTGCGACGCGATCGACACCATCGCCATGAAAAAGAAGAACAGGGAAATGAAGGCCAGCGGCTGCCGCGCGAAGGCCTGGAGGCCGGAGCGGACCCACAGCACGCCGGTGCGCGACGGCACGAGATTGAGTTTCATCGGGTCAGGTCAGGCGGCCAGCTCCGCGCCGCGGTCGAACTCGAAGCTCGCGTGGGCACGTTCGCGCAGCACGCGTTTGAAGTGGGTCGGATCGTGGGCCTTGAGCATGCTCGCCTCCCGCGGGAGGTGGTAGTCCCACAGCCGCG
The DNA here is from genome assembly GCF_056400665.1 of Variovorax sp. P5_A3. Lineage (NCBI taxonomy): Bacteria > Pseudomonadati > Pseudomonadota > Betaproteobacteria > Burkholderiales > Comamonadaceae > Variovorax > Variovorax sp. P5_A3. The sequence goes on from NZ_JBFUKW010000026.1 coordinate 134,163, forward strand.
AGATCCAGAATCGCAGCGCGGCGGCGCGAAGCATGGCGGGCAGCAGGGCGCGCTCGGCGCCGGTCAGGGGCCGCACGGTGCCGTAGGCGGCCAGCAGCGTGTCGGCGCGCGTGGCGTCGTGGCGGCCGCTCGCGAGATCGATGGCCCAGTCGTTCAGGCACACGGCGATGTCGAATAGCCAAGTGTCGGCACCGGCGAAATAGAAGTCGAACACACCCGTCAGGCGGGGAGCGCCGGCGCTGGCGTGCGTGTCGAACATGGCGTTGTCGCGGAACAGGTCGGCATGCACCGGGCCGCGCGGCAGGGCTGCGTAGGCAGAGGATTCGGCGATGTGGTTCTGGTAGGCCAGTTCGCTGCGCAGCAGCGCGGCCTGGGGGGCTTCGAGATAGGGGAGGACCACCGGCGCAGTGTCGTTCCACCACTGCAGGCCACGCAGATTGGGCTGGATGCGGGGATAGTCCCGCGCCGCGAGGTGCATGCGCGCCAGCAGGCGGCCGAGTTCGGCGCAATGGGCGGCCGTGGGCGCGAGTTCGCTCTTGCCCTTCAGGCGTTGCACCATGGCGGCCGGCTTGCCGGCCACGGTGAGCAGCAGTTCGCAAGGCGCATTGGCCGGAATGGACAGGGGATGGCCGGTGGGCGGTGCAATTTCCGGGTCGGCCACGGGCTCGGGCACCGGAAGGCCACGTGCCGCCAGGTGCTTCATCAGGCAAAGGTAGTACGGGAGCTGCTCGGCGCCGAGGCGCTCGAACAGCGTCAGGACGAATTCGCCCGACTCCGTGGTCGCGAAGTAGTTGGTGTTCTCGATGCCGCCCTCGATGCCCCTGAGGTCGGTGAGGCCACCCAGCCCGAGGCGCCGCACGAGCGCGTCGGCTTCGTCGAATCCGACTTCCGTGAAAACCGCCACTGCGCGCTCAGAACTTGAAGACGTTCCACCAGACCCGGGAACCGTTCTCGCCGGAACTCTGGTCGGATTGCCCCTGGTTGCGCATGCGTTCGGTTTCGTTGGGCATCACCTGGTAGGACGGCCCGTTGGCCGGCTTTACCGTGATGCTCTCGGTCTGACCTCCGACCCGGAGTTCGTCGACCGTCGCGTTGCGGTCCTCCACGTGGATGCGCTCGATCTTCTGGTTCTGCCGGCCCGCGGCCTTGTCCGGGTCCGGTTGCGCCTGGGCGGGCGCCGGGGTGGGCTGCGGGTTCTGCGCGAAGACAGCGGCGGTCGGCGCGGCGCAGGCCAACACCAGCGAAACAAGCCGGGTGTGACGAACGTGAAGCGTGGAGGAAGACATGAAGAGATTGTAGGTCCGCGTCAATCGAAGGGGTACAACTATGTGCGGATCTTTCGTGCCGTCCGGACGCCCTGTCGCGGCACGGCAAAATGCCCCGATGACCGACAAGAAAACGCTGCTGCTCGTCGACGGATCGAGCTACCTCTACCGTGCCTTCCACGCCATGCCCGACCTGCGCGCCGTGCCCGGCGACAGCAGCAGTCCCGCCACCGGCGCCATCCGCGGAATGATCAACATGATGCAGGCCCTGCGCCGCGAGGTGCGGGCCGACTACGCGGCGTGCATCTTCGACGCGCCGGGCAAGACCTTCCGCGACGACTGGTATCCCGACTACAAGGCAAACCGCTCGCCGATGCCGGACGACCTGCGCAGCCAGGTCGAGCCGATCCACCAGGTGGTGCGGATGCTCGGCTGGCCGGTGCTCACCGTGCCCGACGTCGAGGCCGACGACGTGATCGGCACGCTTGCGCGCACGGCGGCGAAGCAGAGCATCGAGGTGATCGTCTCCAGCGGCGACAAGGACCTGAGCCAGCTGGTGGACGAGCACATCACCATCATCGACACGATGAACGGCAAGAAGCGCGACGTCGCCGGCGTGACGGCCGAATTCGGCGTGCCGCCGAACCTGATGATCGATTACCAGACGCTGGTGGGCGACACCGTCGACAACGTGCCCGGCGTGGAGAAGGTCGGGCCCAAGACAGCAGCCAAATGGTTGCTCCAGTACGGCTCGCTCGACGCATTGATCGAGCACGCGGCCGAGGTCAAGGGCCAGGCCGGCGAAAACCTCCGCAAGGCGATCGACTGGCTGCCGCAGGGCCGTCGGCTGGTGACCATCCGCACCGATTGCGATCTCGACGGCCACGTGAGCGGCCTGCCGTCCCTCGACGGCATCGCCATCGGCCCGCAGCAGGTCGATGGTCTGAAGAGCTTCTACGAGCAGTACGGTTTCAAGAGCCTCGTGAAGACGCTGGAGGCGCACGAAGTGCCGCCCGAGCTGATCGAGGAAAACAAGAAGCGCAAGGGCCCCGAAGGCGGCACCGGCCTCTTCGACGACCCGAGCTTCGAGGCCGCGTCCAAGGTGACCAACCTGGCCTACGACACCGTGATGACGTGGGATGTCTTCGATGCCTGGCTCGCGAAGATCGAGGCCGCCGAACTGGTTGCGATCGACACCGAGACCAATTCGCTCGACGAACTGCGCGCCGAAATCGTCGGCCTGAGCTTCAGCGTGAAGCCCGGCGAAGCCGCCTACATCCCGGTTGCCCACAACTACCCCGACGCGCCCGTGCAACTGCCGCGCGACGAGGTGCTCGCGAAGCTCAAGCCCTGGCTCGAGGACGGCACGAGGAAGAAGCTCGGCCAGCACGTCAAGTACGACCGTCACGTCTTCGCCAACCACGGCATCGAGGTGCAGGGCTACGCGCACGACACCATGCTGCAGAGCTACGTGCTCGAAGTCCACAAGCCGCACGGCCTCGCCAGCCTGGCCGAGCGCCACCTGGGGCGCACCGGCATCGACTACGAGGACCTCTGCGGCAAGGGCGCGCACCAGATTCCGTTCAGCCAGGTGTCGATCGACAAGGCGGCCGAGTATTCGTGCGAAGACTCCGACCAGACGCTGGACGTGCACCTCGCGCTGTGGCCCCGGCTCGAAGCGGACGAGAAGCTGCGCTTCATCTACGAGCTGGAGATTGCGTCGAGCGAAACGCTCTACCGCATCGAGCGCAACGGTGTGCTGATCGACGCGCCCACGCTGTCCGCGCAGAGCAACGAACTGGGCAAGCGCATCATGGCGCTTGAGCAGGAGGCCTACGAGCTCGCGGGCCAGCCCTTCAACCTCGGATCGCCCAAGCAGATCGGCGAGGTGTTCTTCACCAAGCTCGGCCTGCCGGTCGTCAAGAAGACGCCGAGCGGCGCGCCGAGTACCGACGAGGAAGTGCTGGAGAAGCTTGCGGAAGACTTTCCGCTGCCCGCCAAGATCCTCGAGCACCGCGGGCTGTCGAAGCTCAAGGGCACCTACACCGACAAGCTGGGCCAGTTGGCGAATCCGCGTAGCGGGCGCGTGCACACGCACTATGCGCAGGCCGTTGCGGTGACGGGACGCCTGTCGAGCAATGATCCCAACCTGCAGAACATCCCGATCCGCACCGCCGAAGGCCGCCGTGTGCGCGAGGCTTTCGTGGCGCCTGCCGGCAGCGTGATCGCAAGTTCGGACTATTCGCAGATCGAGCTGCGCATCATGGCGCACATCAGCGGCGACGAGTCGCTGCTGCGTGCCTTCACGGAAGGCATCGACGTGCACCGCGCGACGGCCGGCGAGGTCTTCGGCGTCGCGGTGGAACAGGTGTCGAGCGAGCAGCGCCGCTATGCGAAGGTCATCAACTTCGGGTTGATCTACGGCATGAGCAGCTTCGGCCTCGCGCGCAACCTGGGCATCGAGACCAAGGCTGCGGCTTCCTACATCGAGCGCTATTTCGCTCGCTATCCGGGCGTGAAGCAGTACATGGATGAAACCAAGGCGCTCGCCAAGCAGAAGGGCTATGTCGAGACCGTGTTCGGCCGCCGCCTCTATCTGCCCGAGATCAATTCGCCGAACGGTCCGCGCCGTGGCGGCGCCGAACGTGCCGCGATCAACGCGCCGATGCAGGGCACGGCGGCCGACCTCATCAAGCTCAGCATGGTCAAGGTGCAGGATGTGCTCGACGCGGAGAAGCGCGGCACGAAGATGATCATGCAGGTGCACGACGAACTGGTGTTCGAAGTGCCCGAGTCGGAGGTCGAGTGGGTGCGCACCGAGATCCCGCGGCTCATGGCGGGTGTTGCGGAACTGAAGGTTCCGTTGCTGGCGGAGATCGGCTTTGGCCCCAATTGGGACAAAGCGCATTAGCTACCGCTCGCCCCCAGGCTTGCCCACTTCGTGTGGCCGCCCACCCCCTACCGGGGGCAATACCGGCGGCCCGGCGGAGCCGGTTCCGCGGTATTTCTGGAAATTCGTTCTGTTGATTTTGGAGATTGAGAGCTGATGAATACTGCTGTTGTTCTTGGCCGCAAGGCCTTTTTGCTTGCTGCGCTCGCGGGGGCTTGCGCTTGCGCCTTTGCGGCGCCTGATCAACGGGTCGCTTCGCTTGCTGCGAAGGAGAAGCCGGCGCTGCTGGAGACGTTGAAGCAACTCGTGTCTGTCGAGTCCGGGAGTCGCGACCTTGAAGGGTTGGACAAGATTGCCAATCTGATTGCGGACAAGTTCAGGGCGTTGGGCGGGCAGGTCGAGTTGATCGATCCGTCTGCCGATGCGTATCGGATGGAGGACACGCCGGAAAAGATCGGCAAGGTGGTGCGTGCGACGTTCAAGGGCACGGGCACGAAGAAGATCATGCTGATCGCGCACATGGACACGGTCTACCAGATCGGCATGCTGAACAAGCAGCCGTTCCGTGTCGAAGGCGACAAGGCCTATGGGCTCGGCATTGCGGACGACAAGCAGGGGATTGCGGTGATCGCGCACACCATCGCTTTGCTGAAGGCAATGGACTTCAAGGAATACGGCACGCTGACGGTGCTGATCAACGGCGATGAGGAGATCAGTTCGCCGGGCGCGCGCAACCTCATCACGCGTCTGGGCGGGGAGCACGACGTCGTGATGTCGTACGAGGGCTCGTCGGTCAGCGAGGACAAGCTCTCGCTCGCGACCGCGGGCATTGCGTCCGTGACGCTGAATGTGACCGGCAAGGCCTCGCACGCGGGTTCGGCACCGGAATTGGGTGTGAACGCGTTGTATGAGCTGTCGCACCAGATCCTTCAGATGCGTGACCTGTCCGACCCGGCGACGGGCCTGAAGATGAACTGGACCATCTCGCGCTCGGGCTCGAACCGCAACGTGATTCCGGCGACGGCCACGGCCGGCGCTGACGTGCGGGTGCTGAAGGTCAGCGACTACGACCGCATCGAGCAGCAGGTGCAAGAGCGGGTGAAGAATCAGCTCATACCGCAGGCGAAGGTCGAGATGAAGTTCGAGCGCCGCCGTCCGCCGCTGGAAGCCACGGAAGCTTCGCGCGCGCTGGCGCTTCATGCGCAGCAGATCTACAAGGATCTCGGCAAGCAACTGGGCGCAGACGACAAGGTCGCAGGCGGCGGCACGGATGCGGCCTTCGCGGGGCTCAAGACCAAGGCCGCGGTGGTCGAGCGTTTCGGGTTGCAGGGATTCGGTGCACATTCGGCCGACGCAGAGTACGTGCTGGTGGATTCGATCGAGCCGCGGCTCTCCCTCTCTGCCCAGATGATCATGGACATCTCGCGGGGCAAGGTGGGGCGACCGGCGCCCTGAGTCGACCGTCCGGCTCGTTCTTGCGATGCGCCTTCGCCACATCGAGGTCTTCAATGCCATCATGCTCACGGGCAGCGTGAGTGCGGCGGCGCGGCTGATCAACATCACGCAGCCGGCAGTGAGCCGCAGCTTGCAGCACGCCGAGATCCAGCTCGGGTTCTCGCTGTTCCAGCGGGCCAAGGGGCGGCTGACGCCGACCACGGAAGCGCTGGCGCTGTATCCGCACATCGAGCGGCTGTTTGCACAACTGGACGAGGTACAACGGCTTGCCGCCAACCTGCGCACTGGCAATGACGCGGGAGAACTGCGCATCCTGACGGTGCTTGCGCTGAGCTACGAGGTGCTGCCGCGTGCGCTCAAGCGTTTCCGGGAGAAGCATCCGGGCATCGCGGTGACGGTCGAGTCCCTGCATTCGCCCCAGATCATGTCGGCGCTGCTGCTGCAGGAGGCCGACGTCGGCTTCGCCTTCAGTCCGGCGGTGCATCCTTCGTTGACGCAGGAGTCTGTCGCTGACAGTCGCATGGTGTGCATCGCACCCAAGGGCATGTTGTCGCGTGCGCTGCTGCGCAACGGGTCGGTGGCGCTGCACGATCTTGTGAATCTGCCGGTCGTGGGGCTGGACAGCCGCGATCCGGTCGGCACGAGTTTGAGCCAGGCTTGCCGGCAGGCGGGCGTCGGCTTTCAGCAGGCGGTGGTGACGGTGCAGACATACCATGCCGCGTTGGCGATGGCGCACCATGGGCTGGGTGTCGCGCTGGTCGATGGATGTACGTCGAATTCTGCGGATCGCTCCAAGGTGGATGTGTTGACTTTGGAGCCGCATATTCCGGTGCCGATTCGGGCGTTGCGGTTTGCGGGGCGGCCTGATTCTGTGGCTGTGCGGGGGATTACTCGGTTTATGCGGGAGGCTATTGAAGAGATGAGTTGAGGGGGTGGGGGTGGCGTCGTCGGGCGGTGTGCCCTGTGCCGGCCGACGTCACCGGCCGCTTCGCGGCTTCCCTGCGCTGCTCACGGTACGCGGGGTCCGCGCAAACTCGCTGCGCTCAAACACGCGCGGCCCTTTTTCCGCGCACCGCTGCGCTGCTCGGCGGTGCCGCAACGGCCGGCACAGGGCACACCGTCCGACGACGCAGGGACGGGATGGTTGAACTGTCCGCCTCACACGCTGTGAATGCGCGCAGGCTGCGCCGTTCGAGACGCCCACAACCGTTGCCCTCTCGCGGAGCCCGGTAGGCGGTGCGGGTTGGGCGACCCCTCTGCGCCGCCGAAGCGCGCAGCTTCAGGCGGATAAGGGCCGCGCGTGTTTGAGCGAAGCGAGTTTGCGCGGACCCCGCCTGAAGCGAGCACTGCAGGGAAGCCCGACGGGCCGGCGTAGCGTGGTCGACCGGCCCGCAC
>NZ_JBFUKW010000027.1:0-73444 GCF_056400665.1 Variovorax sp. P5_A3
GGACGGCTGCAACCCTATGGACGCCTGAACCTGTACCACGCCAGCTTCGGCGACGACGCGGCCACCTTCATCGGACCGGCGGGAGCGACCGTCATCGCGAGCGCAGGCGGCTACAGCGCCGCCGAAGTGGCTGCCGGCGCGACCCTGGCACTGACACCGGCGACGAGCCTCTACGGGGAAATCGGCCACCTGTGGGACATCGGCTGCGATGCCAGCGTGAAGTCCTCCGTGCAGGCTTCGCTCGGCATCAAGGTGCGCTGGTAGAGCCGTGCCGGCTGTGGAGGTCTTCGGCCCACTGCGACCGGAGCGCTACGAGGTCCATCTCGAAGTATGTACGCGCTCTGTGGACCGACTTCCGCCAGAGGCCCCACTGCTGTCGTTCTCCTCGGTTCGACCTGCCCCGCAGTACTCATCATTGGATGAGTCCGATCTGGATATGGCCTGCGGCCGCGCCGCTGCGCGCACCGACAACGGCGGCAAGCGTCCCATCCTGCGCGGTGAAATAGCTGGTGAGGGAGTTGCCGGTCTGGAACGCCCTGAGGTTCACTATGTTGGCGCTGGGGATCGTGAGGGCGAGGTTCGAATATGAGAAGCCGCTCGCATCACTCTGCACCATCTGCGAGCTGTAGAGCTGACGCGAGAGCGTCGAGTCAAATGAATATTCCATTGATCCCCAGTTTCCGCCGGTGTCGCCTCCGAAGTAGCTGAGGTTCGGCCAGGTTGCGGACTCCAGCAGGCCAATCTGGAAGAACGCCGCGTTCGGCGCGGCCGACTGGTAGCCCACAGACAGGTAGACGTTCTTGCCCGCAACGCTCGCAATCGAAAAGTAACCCCAGTCGTTCGCGTCGGCCAGATTCTGCAGCTTCCACCACGTAGGCGAGGGTCCTGCGGACACGGCATAGCCGACGATTGAACCGACTGGACAGCTGGCCACCGAGGAGATTGCCAACTGGTCGCAATATTGGATGAGCGTGCCGCCACCGGAAATGACCAATTGACGAATGTCCGAGTCGCCGGTTGTCTCGGTCCGGCTGATGCCAAGCCGCGTATAAATGCCATCCAACGCTGACTGCGTGGTGACGAGCGCGCGCGATGCCACGAAGGGCTGCAACGCGTAGGTGGCAAGGCTCTTGGGCGAAAGGAACTGGAACTCGCCCACCACGGTGTCGGTGGTGATGCGGAATCGGCTGTTGTTCACCGTCGTCGTCGGTTCGCGTGGATCCGAAAATTTATAGGTGCTGCTATTGGTCGGGTCTACGGTAATTGCGCCGGTCGATGACTGGGGGAAGTCCGACATCACATAGGCCATGTTGTCGAAGTCGAGTGTGAACGCGGGCCGCCCCCCATTCGCCGCAAAGCCGGTATATGTGCCGTTGCGGGGGTCGCCCGCCGCGATGCTGAAAACCGAGTCCTGTGTGCCCGCTGATCCGGCCGAGGCTGTCACCGTCAGGGTCGTAGCAGTTGCTCGGACATTGGCCACCTGAGCGGTCCAGGTGGTAGCCGTGGAAGTAGGCACGTTCGGGGCTGCGGTGTCTTGCAGCGTCGGGGTCGTTGACCACGTGACCGGCTGGCTTGCGGTCACAGTGATCCGGTCAGCCGGCTTGACCGCATATTGGCCGTTGCTCGGCTGCGCGGAGTTGCCATTGACCTTGACCGATACGCTCAAGGCCGGGGKGGGGGCCGGGGTTACTGGCAGGATTGCCCCTCCGCCGCCTCCGCCTCCGCCGCACCCCGCAATCGCTCCAATCAGCGCCGCCGCTGCGACCGACTTCGATGCAAGAGACCTGACTTCTCCGAACCGCGCGCTGAGCGCGGCTGGCAAACCCCAAAACCTCATCGTGACTCTCCGTTATTTCTAGCGGTCAGCCAACGTGACCTATGGCCGACTCTATCGGCCGTAACGAAATAAATAAAGAGTGAGAATATCCAGGAGGTCTAGTGTCGCGCTTCTGCGATGGAGCGTTTGCACGGCTGTGAAGTCTGCATATCGCGGCCTCTCGAATGCGGATTCATGGAGAAATTCAATGTTCCGAATCGCCGTGCACGCGCACGAGCCGCCGCACCGCGATGCCGCGACCGGCGCGAATAGTCAATCCATCAAACTGATCTGCAGATACCCGTTGGTCCCTTGCGCAACATTGTTCGCGCCGACGATCGCGAAAAGTCCCGCCCCCTGCATGGCGAAGTAGGTGACCCCCGTCCCGGGCAACTGACGCATGCCTTGCACCCCTGCAACGGCCAGGCCGGAAACCGGATCCGGCACCTGCATCCCGTAGTAGGTATTGCTGGCCTGCACGCTGCTGCCGTCGACGGCGATGCCGACGCGTGTGGACGTATTGTTGCCAAGCAGATTGACCGTCCCCCATGAGCCGGGCGTCGCGCTGCCGTGACCGGAGCCGATCTGCCAGACACTCTTGTCGCTGACGCCGACGCGGAACACTGCATCGGTCGTGCCGCTGTTGAGCCGGCCCGCCGAGAGGTAGACCTTGCCGTCGCCCAGCGGTGCGATGCCGAAGCTGCCGACATTGGCGCCGGTGCCGTCGATCATCTGCCAGGTGTCAGGGGTTGTTCCCGCAATGACCGCATAGCTTGCAGTCGTCGGGCACATGTCAATGGGGTAGATGATGGCGGTCATGCAAACGTCCAGGTTCGTGCCGCCGTTGGAGACCCGCACCTGCGTGATTTGCGAGGCGTCGTCGGTGCTCGTGAGATTGATGCCGAAGCGGTTGTAGACGCCATCCAGCGACGCTTGCGTCCGGATCAGCGCGCGCGTGGCAATAAAGGGCCGCGTCGAAGTGACCGTCGGCGTCTTGTTCATCAGCGTGAACGGAAACGCACCGACGATGGTGTCGGCCGCGACGCGAAAGCGCGCGGTATTGGCCACCGTGGTGATACGGCTGCTGGCAAACACATAGGTCCCCGATTCATTGGGATCCGGACTGAAGCTCCCCGACGCATCCGGGTCGCCGTTGTTGCTCCCGGTGAAGGCGTAGGTCCTGGCATCGAAATTCAGCGCCAGCGTGAATCGGCCGCCGCTGGTGGCATAGGTCTGATAGCTTCCGTTGCGCGCATCGCCACCCGCCACCACGAATTGCAGCGTCTTGGTGTTTGCGGCCTCTGCGCCCGCGGAGGCGCCCACCGTGTAGGTGGCCGGCGAGGCGGTCTCGTTGATGAGTTGGGCACTCCATTGGGTGGGTGTGCTGGCGACGGCCTTGGCCGTGATGCCGGCCGGCGAGCTGCTGCTGGTCCACGTGATGCTGCCCTGGCTGGGCGTGATCTCCACGGTGTCACCGGGCTTCACGGCGTACTGGTCCGCGCTTTGGGCCGTGGCGGCCTGCCCGTTGATCTTGACCGACGTGGTCAGGGTGGGCTTGGGGGTTGCGGCTGCGATGCCACCCAAGCCGCCGCCGCCACCGCCGCCGCCGCAGGAGGCCAACGTCACTGCGGCCAGGACACCGGCAGCAAGAAACCACTTTCTCATTTGATCAACTCCATCAAGATGTTTGTACGTTGCTTTTTTGCGTCACCAATCAAGACGGATTAAGCAAAAAAGCTACATAGTGTATCGAGACACTTCTTGATGGGTGATCCTGAAGAACCAGCTTGCGTCGCCGTAAAAAACGACGTCGTTTTTTTAATTTTGAGCGGTCCGCGCAGGTCGAACTGCGACCCATGCCCGATTGCGCCGGCTCACGCCGCCATCCGCGTCATCGCCCCCGGCGCCGCCGCGCACTCGCCCACGATCTCCCCCAAGCGCCGCAGCCCCGCAGCAATCGTGTCGTCATAGGGCCACCCGCAGTTGATCCGCAGGTAGTGATCGAACCGCGGCGAATTCGAGAACAGCGTCCCCGGCGCCACCAGGATGCGTTCCCGCAAGGCTGCATCGAACACCTGCATCGATGAAAGCCGCCCAGGCAGTTCCACCCACAGCTGAAGACCGCCCGGCGGGAAATTCAGCCGTGTGCCGGACGGAAAGTGCGCGGCGATCGCATCGGCTGTCTGCTCGCGCTGCACCTTGAGTTTCTCGCGCAAGCGGCGCAGATGGCGGTCGTAGGCGCCGGTGCCCATGTACTCGCCGGCCGCCCACTGCGAGAGTTCCTCGTTGCTGCGGGTCTGGGTGTACTTCAGCATTTCCACGCGCCCGTGCCAGCGGCCGGCCGAGATCCAGCCCAGCCGCATGCCGGGCGCCAGGATCTTGTGCAGCGATGCGCAGTGAATGATGTTGCCGCTGCGGTCCCACGACTTGATCGCGCGCGGCGGCACGTCCGCGTCGATCAGTTCGCTGTAGGTGTCGTCCTCGATGAGCGCCACGGCGCGTTGCTCGCACAGCGCTGCCAGCCGCTGCTTGTGGGCGTCGGGCATGACGCTGCCCAGCGGGTTCTGCAGATGCGGCACGACCACCACCGCCTTGATGTTGTCGTAGGCGTCGAGCGCCATTTCCAGGGCTTCGATCGACAGGCCGGTCTGCGGGCTGGTGGGTATCTCGACGGCGCGCATGCCCAGGCTTTCGAGCACCTGCAGGAGGCCGTAGAAGGTCGGCGACTCGACCGCCACCGTGTCGCCGGGTTGGGCCACGGCGCGCAGCGCGAGGTTCAGCGCCTCGATGCAGCCATTGGTGACCATGACCTCGTCGGGCGCGAGCGTCATGCCCACGCGCAGGCCGCGTCGCGCCGCGACCTCGCGCAAGGGCGTGCGGCTGCGTGAGGGCGCGGCCGTCGTGAGCAACTCCGGCTTCTGGCGCAGCAGCCGCATCATGGTCGTGCGAAGCGCCTGCGCTGGGTAGAGCTGCGGCGCGCCGCGTGCGGTCGAGAAGTCGATCCGCACTTCGCCCTGGCGCCGGCGCGCGACGAAGTCCGAGACCTTGGCATGGATGCCGACGTACTGGGCCGGGTTGGGAGGCTCGTTGGCGGGGGGCTCTTCCATGGCCGCGATCGCGAGGCGGCGCGGGCGCTGCACGAAATAGCCGGCGCGGTCGCGAGCCTCGACCCAGCCTTCGCTTTCCAGCGCCCGGCAAAGCTGCAGCGCGGTCGACAGGCTGATGTCGTGCAGCCGCATCAGGCTGCGCAAGGAGGGCAGCTTGTCACCCGGCACGAGCGAGCCGGCACGGATGGCGTCCAGGTAGTGCGTGGCCAGTTGGCGGTAGAGCGGTGGCGATTCCATGCGATCGATGCTCCCTTAGCCACAGCGGCGGAAACAGATGCAGTTTCGAAGGAAATTGACCATAACAGATGGCCGCGCCCGTCACTGTTATGCCTGCGAATGCCCATGCCTGTGCCTGTTTTTCTGGCAACCGCCTCCCTACGATGAAGCCATCGCAATCTTCCTTCCGAGGTGTTCCAGATGACGACAGAGTTCTCCGAAATGACCCGCCTGCAACCCGGCCAGGCGCTGCGCATGGCCGTGGACAAGGGCGCCACACTGTTCGTCGCGCAAGGCGCGGTGAGCGTGGTTTCCCCGCCTTCGTGGTTCGGCGAAACGGTGTTCACCGCCCGGTCGATGCTCAGCGAGGGCGAAGCCTATGTCGCCGACCACGGCGGGTGGATCGAAGTCTCGGCGCTATCGCCTGCCCAGGTGCGGGGCTTGCCTCGCACAGCGACGGCGGCGCCCGCCGGGGCCTCGATCGTCACACGGCTCGTGCAATTGCTCGTGGCCCGCGCGGCCTGACGTCAGCGTGCGCCGCGTGCCTAGCGAACGCTCTCCGCGGCGCGCAGCGCGTTCAGGAAGCCCTTGCGCCACCAGTGCACGTCCTGCTCGCGAATGCGGGCGAGCAATTTCTGGTGGCGCTCCCGGCGCTCGTCCAGCGGCATCATCAGCGCCTGTTGCACCGTTTCGGCGGTGCCGTGCGTATCGTAGGGGTTCACCAGCAGCGCTTCCCTGAGTTGCTCGGCCGCGCCGGCAAAGCGCGACAGCACCAGCACGCCCGGGTCCGCTGGGTCCTGTGCCGCGATGTATTCCTTGGCCACCAGGTTCATCCCGTCGCGCAACGGCGTGACGAGGCCGACGGCGGCCGCCCGGCACAGTCCCGGCACGCGTTTGCGCGCGACCATGCGGTGGATGTAGCGCACCGGCATCCAGTCGAGTTCGCCGTAGTCGCCGTTGATGGCGCCGCACAACGACTCGAGCTCGCGACGGATGTCCGCATAGGCGTCGACCGTCTCGCGCGTGGGCGACGCGATCTGGATCAGCGTCGCGCTGCGGCGGTTCTCCGGGTAGTTGGCCAGCAGCTCGCGGAACGAGCGCACCCGCTGCGGGATGCCCTTCGAATAGTCGAGCCGGTCGATACCGAGCAGCAGGCGGCGGCTCGAATACTCGCGCCGCATGGTCTCGTACATGTCGCGCGATTCCTTCGCATGCGTGAGCGCGGCGAACTCGTCGACATCGATGCCGATCGGAAAGGCGTTGCAACGCACGGTCTGCCCATAGGCGCGGAAGAGGTGGTCGTCGAGGATCTCGCCATGGGCTTCGTTGCGCACGTAGTGCTCGAAGTGCTGCACGTCCTGCTGCGCCTGGAAGCCGATCAGGTCGTACGCGAACAGCGAGCGCATCAGCCACTCGTGCTGCGGGATGGCCGCGATGATGATCTGCGGCGGCAACGGGATGTGCAGGAAGAAGCCGATGCGTTGCCGGCACCCCATCGCGCGCAGCTCGGCGGCCAGCGGGATCAGGTGGTAGTCGTGCACCCAGATGATGTCGTCCTTCTCCAGCAGCGGCATCAGCTTGCGGGCGAAGAGCTGGTTCACGCGCCGGTAGCCGCCGATGAAGCCGGCGTCGAAGTGCGCGAGGTCGAGGCGGTTGTGGAACACGGGCCACAGCACGTCATTGCTGTAGCCGAGGTAGTAGCTGTCGTGGTCTTCGCGGCTCAAGTCGATGGTGGCGAGCGTGACCTTGCCGGCCTGCTGCTTGTGCATTTCGCCTTCGCCGGTGGGCCCGTCCTCGACGATGGACCCGCTCCAGCCAAACCACAGGCCGCCGCTCTGCTGGAGGCTCTCGCCGAGCGCGACGGCCAGTCCGCCCGCCGCCGGCTTGCGCGGGTCCGCCACTCGGTTGGAGACCACCACCAGTCGACTCATATGCACGAATCCCAGGGGGCGGAGAGCCTTACCGCTGCATTGATGATGCCGACCATCGAGTACGTCTGCGGAAAGTTGCCCCACATCTCGCCGGTGATCGGATGCGTGTCCTCGGACAGCAACCCCAACGGATTGCGCGCCGCCAGCATGGTCTCGAAGATCGCCCGTGCCTCGGCCTTGCGGCCGATCTTGGCCAGCGCGTCGATGCGCCAGAAGGTGCAGATGTTGAAGGCCGTCTCGGGTTTGCCGAAATCGTCGGCGGCCTCGTAGCGGCGCATGTACGGGCCATCGCAGAGCGACTTCTCCATCGCCTCGACGGTGGAGACGAAGCGCGGGTCGCGTGCGTCGATCAGGCCGACCTCGGCCATCAGCAGGATGCTCGCATCCAGCTCGTGGCCACCGAAGCTTTCGGCGAAGGCCTGGCGTTCCTCGCACCACGACTTGGTGAGGATCTCTTCCCGCATGCGCGACGAATGATCGTGCCAGTAGGCGGCCCGCTCGGTGAGTCCGAGCGTGCGGGCGATCTTGGCGAGGCGATCGCAGGCGGCCCAGCTCATCAGCGCCGAACTGGTGTGCACGCGGGCGCGTGTGCGCAGTTCCCACATGCCCGCGTCCGGCGTCCCATAGACACGGATCGCCTGTTCGCCGACGGCTTCCAGGTAAGGAAACTCCGCCTCGCCACCCCTGCTCAGCAGACGATGGTCGTGGAAGGCCTGCGCCGCGCCGAGCACGATGTTGCCGTAGACGTCATGCTGGAAGTGCTCCTGTGCCTGGTTGCCCACGCGCACAGGCCCCATGCCGCGGTAGCCGCTGAGCCCCTCGACGAAGGCCTCCGGCAGGTCGCCCTCCAGGCCGATGCCATAGAGCGGCTGGATGTGTTCGCCGCGCGAGCCGATCACCACGTTCGACAGCCAGCGAAGGTAGTCCTCCATCGTGCCCACTTCGGAGAGGCTGTTGAGTGCGCGCACCACGAAGAACGCATCGCGCAGCCAGCAGTAGCGGTAGTCCCAGTTGCGCTGGCTGCCCGGCGCCTCGGGGATGCTGGTGGTCATCGCGGCGACGATCGCACCGGTGTCCTCGTAGAGCGAGAGCTTGAGCGTGATGGCCGCGCGGATCACCGCGTCCTGGTACTCGAAGGGGATCGCGAGGCGCTTGCTCCAGGTGCGCCAGTAGGCGATCGTCTCCTGCTCGAAGTGGCGGGCCGTGTCGGCGATGCCGTCGGTCAGTGTCTCGTCCGCGCCCAGCACGAAGTTGTATTCGCGAGAGAGCACGAAGGCCTGGCGCGACAGGATGTGGGAGACCGATGCGTCGGTGTTCAGCCGCAGCGTGAAGTCCGGGCCCACGTAGCGGATGTGGTTGCTGCCGCGCGTGATGGTCGGCGCCATCGCGCCCCACTGGAAACGAGGCGCTAGCGTGACGCGGATGCGCGGCGTCCCCTGGATCGGCTTCACGCGGCGCACCATCGTGAGCGGCCGGAAGTAGCGCGAGCGGCTGTGGAAGCGCGGTGCGAAGTCCGTGATCTCGATGCCCTGGCCCGCCGTGTCGAAGAGCTGGGTGCGCAGGACGGCGGTGTTCGGCTCGTACCACTGCTTCGACGATGCGAAGTCCTCGATCTCGATGGCCCATGCGCTCGCATCCTCGCCGGTATGCAGCAGCGCGTTGAAGACGGGGTCGCCGTCGAAGCGCGGCAGGCAGCTCCAGACGACGCGGCCGCGCGCGTCGATCAGCGCGCTGTAGGCGCAGTTGCCGATCACGCCCACGTTGAGCGAGGGCTCGGCGGGCGGCCCGAAGCCGGTGCGCGCGGAGGGCTCGGTGATGGCCTCGGGGTGACTTGGCGCCTGCTGGCTGGCGCTCGCGGCGCCCGCGACGGACTGGCCGGCGCGGTCTTCGGGCGCGTCGACCTCTTTCTGGATGATGGTCATGCCGGGTTCCTTGGTGTGATGGGCGGCGGCGATGCAAGCAGGTCCCGCGCAGCCACCAGCCATTCGAACACCGCCCGCGGCGAGTCGAGCCGGTGCAGCGCGAGGCTGGGCCCGGAGCCGACCTTGATCGCCACGCCGCCGCGCGGCTGCACGATGGCGAAGCCGCTTTCGTCGGTGGTGTCGTCGCCTGCAAACACGGGCACACGACCCGCGAACGGCGCTTCTCGCAGGAAGGCATCGATCGCAATGCCCTTGTTGATGCCCGCTGGCTTGACCTCGAAGACGAACTTGCCGTGCAGCAGCTCGAATTGCGGCTGGCCGTCGATCACGCGGGCCATGGCGTCGCGGCACACGGCTTCCAGTTGCGGCGCAAGCCGGTAGTGCAGGGCGATGGCGGCGTGCTTGCGCTCGACCAGCAGTCCTTCATGCACGCGGGCGAGTTCGTTGGCGGTGTCGAGCACGGCCGTGAGATCGAGCGCGCGCTGCTCCTGCATCCGGCCTTCGGCATCGCGGCGCTGCACCCCGTGCTCGCCGGCGGCCGGCAGGCGCAGCGGTGCGAGGAAGCGGTCGAGCACGTCGATCTGGCGGCCGGAGACGACCGCGAGCGCGCCGCCCAGCAGGTCATGCAGGTCGCTGAGCAGCGGCACCATGGCCGCGGGGACGTGGATAGCCTCCGGTGTCTCGGCGATGGCCACGAGCGTGCCGTCGAAGTCGAGGAACAGGGCCGCGTCGGGAGTGAGTCGGGGGGGCGTCTGCAGCATGGAGGGAAAACCATAGCAGACTCGCACCGCGCGGCACGTCGGCCAAAGCCGCCAATCCACCTTCGGGAGGAGGGTTGCCGCCTTCAGGCGGCAGGGGGCAATGCCGCGGCGACGGCGGCCACGCGCGCGCGGGCGATGGCCTCGCCGATCTTCGGCCCGGCAGCGCCCGCCTGCTGCGCCTCTCGCGCGATCGGCTCGGTGGCGACGGACTGTGCGGCAGTCAGGGCCGCGAGCAGCCGCGTGCGTTGCGGGTACGGGATGTCTTCGAGACCGAGGCGTCCGCGCGCGTCGCATTCGCAGGCCAGCAGCGCCTCGTCGAAGCGCTCGGGCTTTCGGAACGCGTCGCAGCGCTCCAGCAAGCGCACGATGGCCGCGGCGTTGAGTTCGCCGCTGCGGTGGATGTTGCCGTGCTCGCGCGCGACCACGTCGGCCAGTTCGCGGATATCGACCGGCACGCGCCAGCGGTCGCACACGGCGCGCAGCAGCTTCGCACTGCGCTGCTCGTGGCCGATGTGCCGTGGCAGCACGTCGGCGGACGTCGTGCCCTTGCCGAGGTCGTGCACCAGGCAGGCGAAACGCACCGCCAGCGGCGCATGCAGGTGCGCGGCCATGTCGAGCACCATCATCAGGTGCACGCCGGTGTCGACCTCGGGATGGTGCGCCTCCGGCTGCGGCACACCCCACAGGCGGTCGACCTCCGGCAGCAGGACGGCCAGCGCCCCACACTCGCGCAGCAACTCGAACATGCGCGAAGGCTTGTCTTCCATCAGGCCGCGCGAGAGTTCCTGCCAGACGCGCTCGGGCACGAGGGCGTCCACTTCGCCGGCCTCGACCATCTCGCGCATCAGCGCCATCGTTTCGGGCACGACGTGGAAATCGGCGAAGCGCGCGGCGAAGCGGGCCACGCGCAGGATGCGCACCGGGTCTTCGCGGAAGGCGTCGGTCACGTGGCGCAACAGTTTCTGCTGCAGGTCGCGCTGGCCGTGGAAGGGGTCGACCAGGTCGGCCGGGTCCAGGTCCAGCCGATCGGAGGTGTTGATGCGCGCTTCGGGCAGCGCGATCGCGTTGATGGTCAGGTCGCGCCGCGCGAGGTCCTGTTCGAGCGTGACCTCAGGCGCCGCGTGGACGACGAAGCCGCGATAGCCCGGCGCGCTCTTGCGCTCGGTGCGCGCCAGCGCGTATTCCTCGCGCGTCTCGGGGTGCAGGAAGACGGGAAAATCGCGCCCCACGGGCAGGAAGCCGCGAGCGACCATCTGTTCGGGCGTGGCGCCGACCACGACCCAATCGTGATCGCTGCCGGGGCGGCCCAGCAGCGCATCGCGGATCGCGCCGCCGACGAGATAGATTTGCATGGGGCGCAGTTTAGGACGCCCCGCCGCCCTCAGCGCTCCAGGCGGTAGGGCTCGTCCATGAGGACGAATTCCTTCTCGACGAGCGCGTCGGCGATCCAAGCCTTGACGCCGGGCAATGCGAGCACGCGCTCGATGTAGGCCGAGATGGAGGCAAGCACTGGCAGGGCGAAGGTCTTGATGCGCGTGCAGACAGGGGCGTAGTAGGCGTCGGCAATGCTGAAGTCGCCGAAGAGCATCGGGCCGCCATGGGCTTCGAGCAGGCCGCTCCACAATTGGACGATGCGGTGGATGTCGGCGCGCACGCCGGGCTGGTCGCGCAGGATCAACTGGCCCTGCCGGCTCAGGTCCGCCTCGATGTTCATGGTGCAGTAGGTGCGCAGCGACGTGAACCCGGCATGCATCTCGGCGCAGGCGCTGCGCGCCTTTGCACGCTGTGCCTTGTCGGTGGGCCAGAGCTTCTTGTCCGGGTGGGTCTCGGCCAGGTATTCGCAGATCGCGAGCGTGTCGTAGACCACGATGTCGCCGTCCTTCAGCACGGGTACCGTGCCCGTCGGGTTGAGCGGCAGGATGGTCTGCTTGAACTTCGAGTGCTCGTCGAAGGTGTCGAAGCGCACCATCACCTCCTCGAACGCGATGCCGGCCTGCTTCATGAGCACCCAGGGGCGCATCGACCAGGACGAGTAGTTCTTGTTGCCGATGTAGAGCTGTGTCATCGAGAAGGTCTCCGGGAGTGATGCAAAGCTTTCAATCCTAGCGGGCGCGTCCGGCGCCATTGATGCAATCGCAGCGCGAAATTGATGCTCAGCGCTGCGATGGGTCGTCCGGGTTGGCGATGACGCGGGGCGGCGGCGCATCGTCCGCGGGCGGACCGAACACGCGTTCGAGCAGCGACACCAGCCGCGGGACCAGCGCCAGCACCACCAGCGCCAGCAGCGCGCTGAGGACAGCCGTCACTTCGCGCCCGAGGCCGCAGGCCATGCCGATCGCTGCCGTCATCCACAGACCGGCCGCGGTGGTGAGGCCCTGCACGTTCTGTTCGTCCCGGCCGGACTTGAGGATGGTGCCAGCGCACAGGAAACCGACGCCTGCGACCAGGCCCTGGATCACGCGGCTCATGTCGGCGGGCATGATGCCGGCCTGCTGCGGAACGAGCACGAACAGCGCGGAGCCGATCGCCACCAGCATGTGGGTCCGTGCGCCCGCGGCCTTGCCGTGCTGCTCGCGCTCGAAGCCCAGCATGAAGCCGAGCACGGAGGCCAGCAACAGACGTACGAGGATGCGCAGCATCTGCGCAAGATCGGGAACGTCGGAGAACTCAGCGGCGAGCACCTCGGTGGTCGCCGCCCAGACTGATGCGGCCATGCTGGGGCGTGAAATGCAAGAGGCCGCAGTGTGGCCGTGGCCGGCGATCCTGACTGTAGGACGTCGGAGATTTCGCTCACCCCCAGGCTTGCCCACTTCGTGTGGCCGCCACCCCGCCGGGGGCGATACCGGCGGCCCGGCTAAGCCGGTTCCGCGGGTCACTGAACTCGCCCCCAGGCTTGCCCACTTCGTGTGGCCGCCACCCCCCGCCGGGGGCGATACCGGCGGCCCGGCTAAGCCGGTTCCGCGGTATCCCTGGCTTTGGGGTGTGGATCGGGCGGGGTGTCTGGAGTGCGATGTGCAACCAGATCCGCGGTCCGCGGCAGTTCAGGGGAAATGCCGTGCCAGCGGCGCACGGCGCGCTGGAAGAACATGCTGTTGGGGATCTTCAGGGTCGTACCTTCCTGGGCGCTGCCGCTTTCCTGGAGCGTGGTGTAGACCAGGTTGATGTCCATCACGCGGCCCTTGAGGCCCGGCTTTTCGCCGTTCTCCAGCACTTCCACCGTGTCGCCGGGCCAGAACATGCGGGTCGTGAAGATCAGGAGCGCGCAGAAGATGTTCGAGAGCACGCTCCACGCTGCGAAGAAGGCCACGGCGCCGACGGCGGCAAAGCCGGTGAACGCGCTCCAGAGCACGGTGCCCGACACGCCCAGCCGCTCCAGGGCCCACAGCAGGGCGCCGCTGTACAGCAGGAAGCCGAAGGTGCGGCGCGTGATCAAGGCCACGTCCTTGGGCAGGGCGTAGTTCATGGTCACCCGCTCGATCAACCGGCGCACGAAGCGGTACAGCAGCCAGGCCGCGAGCAGGATCAGCACGACCTCCACCAGGGGGACGACGATCTCCAGCCATTCGTTGGCCCAGTCGGGAAACCGGGCACGCAGGTTTTGCAGCGCTCGATTCATCCGCGCTTCATCAAGGCAGGTCTTTGTTCGGCTCGGGCTCGGTGGCGTTGCGCGGACCCACGCTGCCCAGGCGCGATTTGAGCGACTGCGGCTGGCCGCTGATCACCGCGGCGTAGTTGGTGGTGTTGGCAAGCACCTTCTTCACGTAGTCGCGGGTCTCGGTGAACGGCACGTTCTCGGCCCAGATCGCCGCGTCCATCACCGGGCCGTTGCGCCAGTTGCGCGGGCGACCAGGGCCTGCGTTGTAGGCCGCTGCGGCCAGCGCCATCGAGCCGTCGAAGTCGTCGAGCGCGAGCTTGAGGTAGTTGGTGCCGATCGTGATGTTGGTCTCGCGGTCGTTGATCTGGCCCGGCGTGAAGTCGCCCATGCCGATCTTCTTGGCGGTCCAACGCGCGGTGGCTGGCATCACCTGCATCAGGCCCGAAGCGCCGACGCCCGAGCGAGCGTCCATGATGAAACGGCTCTCCTGGCGGATCAGGCCGTAGACGTACGCCGGGTCGAGACCGATCTCCCGGCTCTTGCGCACCACCGTGTCGCGGAAAGGCATCGGGAAGCGCTGGTCGACGTCGATCACGCCCTTGGTGCGCTCGCTGGTGTTGATGCAGCGGTCCCACACCTCGCGCTGGCAGGCCAGGTCGGCCGCGGCCAGGAGGTCGCGGTCGTTCATGCCGCCCTTGTCGTGCAGGTTGGTCGCGTAGTTCCACTCGCGCGTGCCTTCGGGGCGCAGGCCGATCGAGATGGCGTAGAGGGCGCGCTGGAGCGACGGGTTGTTGCGGGCCGCGTCCTTCTCCTCGGGGGTGAGCGGCGCAGGCCGGGTCGGCACGGCGGCGCGCTGGCCCAGTTCCTCGAGGGCCAGCAGTTCGTAGAAACCGCGTGTGCCCGCGATGCTCTCGTAGAGCGTGCGCGCCTCTGCGCGGCGATCGTCGCCACCGATGGCCGTCAGCGCGCGGCCCTTCCAGTAGACCCAGGTGGGATCGAGCTGTTGCACCTCGCTCATGGCATTGATGGCGGCCAGCACCTGCTTCCATTCACCCGCGCGCAGGGCGGCGCGTGCCTTCCACGAGAGCATGTCGTCGGTCAGGTCGCCGATCTTGGTGACGTTCGCGAAGTAGCTGTTGGCCATCGGCGAGAGCTTGGTCGCGAACTGCCGTCCGATGGCACCCCAGAGCCAGTTGCGCTCCTCGGCGGAGAGCATCACGCCCCATTTGCCTTCGAGCTGCGAGGCCGCGATCTCCGGATCGGCCACGGTCAACTTGATGAGAGCGAGCACCACCAGCTCCCGGCGGGACTTGGCGACCGCGAAGCCCCGACCGGTCAGGAACTTGACGGGACTCGCGTTCATATCGTCGAACAGCGGGATGGCGTCGGGCGCGACGAGCAACACGGCCGCGCGCGCGGCCTGCGGACGGTTGGCCTCGATCGACAGGCGCGCCTTCTTCCACGCGTCGTTGGGCGACATCAGGCGCGCGCCGATCATGCGGTCGGCGGCGGTCAGGCAGCCGTCATCCAGGTCGCGCTGGGCGAACCAGGTGCGACGCACCTCGTCGGCCTGGGCCTGGGTGGCGCTGCCATTGCGGAGCGTGTCGATCAGGATCGCGTAGCAGCGCACCTGGGCATCGTCGTTCATGCGATAGGCCGGGTGCAGGGTCATGAAGCTGTCCCAGTCCCGGCGCTGGCCGGCGAGCAGCAGCCAATCGTTGCGGAGGCGGTCTTCCTGATAGGTGCCTGCATAGCGAGCGAGGAAGTCCTGCACCTCCTGCGGGCTCGCCTCAGACATTCGCGCCTTCAGCTCCCAGTACGCCGCCCAGGGTTCGAGCGCATGGCCGCGCGCCTGGGGCAGGAGCGCCGTCAGGCGGGCCTTGTCGCCGCGTTGCGAGGCCTGCTTCATCTGCAGCAAGACGTCGTCGTTGCCGTTCTGCGCACGGGCCGGCTGGAGCATGGCGGCGGCTGCGAGGACGAGCGAAAGAGAGAGTGTGGGAAAAGAGGCGCGGGGCCGACGGCGCGCGGGTGCCAAAATGCTTGCGAACTGCATCGGGGGATTATGGACAAGTCAAAGGGTGCCGACACCTCGGCAACTGCCACTTTTCTCAAGGGACAACTGCGCGCGGCGCTGATCGAACAGCGCCTCGCCATGCCCGACCGTCTCGCGCGCGCCGACCTGCTGCAGCGCGTGATGCGCATCTGGCTGGTGGGGCGGCCGGACACTGTCATCGGCGCCTACTGGCCGATCAAGGGCGAATTCGACCCGTTGCCGGCCCTGCATCGCTGGAAAGAGGACGGCGAACTGCTCGACGAACCGCACCGTCGGCGCATCGGCCTGCCGAAAATGGACAGGGTGCACAAGACCCTGACCTTCCATTCCTGGTATCCCGGCTGCCCGATGGAGAACGACGCCTTCGACATCCCGAAGCCCAAGGACACCGAATTGATCGTGCCCACGCTGCTTTTCGTGCCCTGCCTGGGCTACAGCGCGGGGGGCTATCGGCTGGGGTACGGCGGCGGTTTCTACGACCGCACGCTGGCGGCGCTGGAGCCGCGGCCTTTCACGGTAGGGCTGGGTTTCGCGAACGGCTTTCTCGACGATTTCGAGCCCGAGGCACACGACATGCCGTTGGACGCGATCCTCAATGACAACGGCGTGGTCTGGCCGATAGGCTGAGGCGCGCATTTTTCGGGAAACGCCGCGGAACCGGCTTTGCCGGGCCGCAGGCGTTGCCCCCGGCAGGGGGTGGGCGGCCACACGAAGTGGGCAAGCCTGGGGGCGAGCTAACTGAGATCGTCGATTGTGTCTGGGTCGGGGACTTCGCCTATCGTTTCTCGCGTTGTGATCGCCTGGCTGAGGAGCCAATCGTTGAAGGCCTGGATTTCGGGGCGCGGGGCGCTGCGCGGGCCGGTGATGAGCCAGTAGGCCATCGGTGAATCCATGCGGTGGTGCGGCAGCACCTCTACCAAGTCGCCGTTGGCCAGGCTTTCGGCGATGAGTGAGCTGCGGGCGAGCACCAGGCCCTGGCCGGTGAGCGCGGCCTGGACCATCTGGTAGGCGTAGTTGAAGTAGAGCCAGCGGCGCGGCTGGGCGCGCGACATGCTGTTGACTTCGAACCAGCGCCGCCAGGTCAGCCATTCGAGGTGGGTGCGGTGGGCGTCGCCGGCCTCGATCAGCGTGAAATTGGCGATGTCCGCCGGTCCCTTGATGCGCGGGTTGCTCTTGATCAGCCAGGGGCTGGCCACCGGGGTGATCGTCTCCCCGAACAGCCGCACCGCGCCGGGTGGCATGTTCTCGCGGGGGCCGTAGCGCAGGGCGATGTCGACGTCCGCGATGTCCATGTCGAGCGCGGCATCGCTGGCGTCGATGCGGATGTCGATTTCCGGGTTGTCGCGCTGGAAGGCTTCGAGCCGCGGAATCAGCCACATGGAGGCGAAGGAGGCAAAAGTGGTGAGCGAGACGCTCTTGCGCCCGGCGTTCTGGCGGATCTGGCGTACCGCACCGTCGATCCGCGGCAGCGACTGCTGGACGGCCAGGAGCAGTTGCGCGCCTGCGCTCGTCAGTTCGACGGCGCGTGTGTGCCGCAGGAACAGGCTCACGCCGACTTCCTCTTCGAGCGACTGGATTTGCCGGCTGACAGCGGATTGGGTCAGGGCCATTTCCTCGGCAGCTGCACGGAAGTTCAGGTGGCGGGCGACCGCCTCGAATGCGCGCAGATGGCCGGCGGAAATCGGCCGGGAGCGGAGATGGGTCTGGGAATGGAGCATGGCGGGAGCTTCGGTCCGGCGCATGGATTGATGCGAAACCGGAATCAGTAGGCTACCGCGTTTTCATTGGACTGCCAACGAGGGCGGGCGGATCATTCATTCCCGAAGCGCGCCATTTGCGTGTTTTCAAATTCCTCCCAGGAGTCCACCATGTCTGCCGTCTACACCTCTTCTTCGCTTCCGTCCGTCGCACTGGGCCGCCCGGCCGCCGTGCCTCCGGCAGTGCGCCGCGGTGCCTGGCAGCTGGAAGCCGGCCACGCGATGAGTCTCAAGGCTTCCGGCGCCAGCGTGCTGCGCATCCGCCAGGGCCGCGTGTGGGTCACCCGCGACGCGACCGCCCATGCCGGCAGCGAGGACCTCGTGCTGGCACCGGGCGAATCGCTGGCCGTGGCCGCCGGCGAACGCATCGTGATGGAGCCGTGGGACGGCAACGGCGCGACCTACAGCTGGGACGCCGCCACTGCTGCCCACGCGGGCTGATTCAGCCCGCGATGTCGAACCGGGGCCGCAGCGCCAGAAAGCGCTGCAGTGCCTCGGCGCCGTTCAGGGCATCGATGTCGGCCAGGTCGTCGTGGTCCTCGACTTCGGCGAAGCCCAGTTCGAAGCGTTGGTAGTGCCGCTGCTGCAGCGGTCCTTCGTACAAGACCCGCACCGCCTCATGACGCGGGTCGGCCTGCAGGAGGCGCATCAGCGAACGCACCTGATCTTCGGCCCCCTCGAAATGCTGGCAGAAGCGCATGCCGTCGAACACCAGCAGCCCCGTGATTCCGTTCTGCGCATTCCGGACGCGGGCCCGCGACACGATCTTGCCGACCACCGCGGTGGGTTGCTGCGGGGCGAGCAGGCTGGTGTAGAGGATTTCCTGGAGATGCATTCACGCGTTCGCATTTGAGGCATTGCGAGTGTAGGAGGGGGAAGTGCGCCCCGAAATGTCAAAAGACACAGGGACTAGGCCTATAGTGTTCAAGTGAAATTCGAGGACTATCCGGCTCCCGTCTCTCCCCCCCGCTGCGCTCATCCCTGCGACGAGTGCGGCCTGCGCATCAACCCCGCCTTCCTGCCCGCGACCTCGGACGAAGTGCGCACCATCGAATCGTTTCGCAGCGGCACGCGCATCGTCGATGCCGGCCGGCAGATCATCGACGAGCAACGCGCCAGCACCCAGCTCTACACGCTCTATTCGGGGTGGGCCTTTCGCTACAAGACACTCAGCGACGGCCGCCGGCAGATCCTCGGTTTCCTGTTGCCGGGCGATTTCATCGGTTTGCAGGACGAATTCGCCGACGGCCTGACCCACGGCGTGGAAGCCGTGACCGGCGTCACGCTCTGCGCCTTCGAGCGCGCCAAGCTCTGGGACCTGTTCCATTCGCACCCCAAGCTGGGCTATGACATCACCTGGCTCGCCGCGCGCGAGGAAAAGATGGTGGACGACAACCTCGTCACCGCCGGCCGGCGCAATGCCAGCGAGCGTGTCGCGATGCTGCTGATGCACCTCTATCGCCGCGCGGAGCGGGTCGGCATGGTGCGTGACGGGTGGGCCGAGTTCCCGTTCAACCAGCAGCACATCGCAGATGCGCTGGGCCTGTCGCTGGTGCACACCAACAAGACATTGCGCCGCCTCGAGCGGCTCGGGCTGCACAAGCTCGACAGTGGCTGGTTGCGCATCATGGAGCCGCATTCCCTCGAACGGCTGGGCGACTATTTCGAGCGGCCTATGCGGCCGACGCCGCTGATCTGACGCGGATTCGCGGGCGCCATCGCTTATCGTAGGGGCCTGCCGGAAACCGCCGGCAGCCCGTCAGCCCGGCAATCGCCGGCCATTCACATGACCGACGCCGCCCGCCCGTGAAGCCCCTTGCCCGTTTGCGCCAGATCGCCATGGTTGGCGGTGTCGAAACCTTTGGCGTGGCTGTCGGCGGCATCGCCGGCCTGCTCATCGTCAACGTGCTGCCGAAGGACCAGTACGCTGCCTATACCTTCCTGGTGGCCTGCATCACGCTCGTCCTGGGGGTGACTGACCTGGGGCTGGCGCATTGCTGCCTGCCGGTGGTCGGGCAGCGCACGACCGAGGTGCCGTGGGTGGTCGGGGCCTGCCAGCAGGTCTTTCGCAAGCGCTGGCTGCTGCTGGGGCTGGGGCTGGCCATCGTGGTGCCCTACTGGTTCGTCACGTCCCGCGAACATGGCTGGGGCGGCGGGGGCTACCTGCTGGCGTCGGCCTTCGTGATCGTGGTCGTGCTCCTGTCGCTTCGCGAGCACTTCGCGAGCACGGTATTGCTGATCCTCGGCCACATCTCCACGCTGAACCGTATCGGGTTCGCGTCGCACTTCGTGCGAATCCTCTTCGTCGGTACCGTGCTCCTGCTGCCGATGACTTCGTGGTCCGTGGCCGGCATCGTGGCCGCGACTGCTGCAGCAAGCGTGGTGAGCGTCACGCTCTATCGCATCGAATTCAGGTCGCGCGAGATCGTGGACTCGGCCCGGCTGGACGCCGACGACGCCCGGCGCGTCGACGCGCAGGTGATCAGGATCGCCAAGCCCTTGGTGCTGCCGGCGATCTTCTACCAGGTGCAGGGCGTGATCACCGTGTTCCTGGTCTCGATGTTCGGCACCTCGACCATGGTGGCGGAGGTGGGCGCCTTCGGGCGACTCGCCATGGTGCTCATCGTGGTGGACCGCGTGACCAACATCCTGCTGTTTCCCGTGATCGCGCGGGCGCCGGAGGGGGAAAGGCTGCGCAGGATGCTGCTCCTGGGCCATCTGATCTATCTCTTCATGATGGCGCTGATGCTGCTGACCTCGATCTTCCTTCCGCAGTACTGGATCCTGCTGCTGGGCGAGAAGTACCGCAGCATGGAGCCGCTGGTGTGGATGGTGTTCCTGGCGTCGATCCTTCAGAACGCGTCGGGCTTCGCATTCCGGACCTTGACGGTGCGCGGGGCCACATCCGGCCAGACCTACAGCATCCTGGCGACGCTGGTCACGCAGGTTGTCTATCTGGCGGTGGTCGGCGTGAGCGACCTGCGCTCGGTGCTCGGCTTCGGCATTGCGACGGCCGTCGCCAACTTCGGCTACCAATACTCGCTGCTGGCCCTACGCTGGTGGCAGTGGAGGACTTGACTCGCCCCCAGGCTGCGCGCACTTCGTGTCGCTTCGCCCACCCCCGACCGGGGGCAACACCGGCGGCCCGGCGGAGCCGGTTCCGCGGTGTTTCTGGAGAAACGCGTTAGCTGCGCTTGTAGATGCGGCCGATGGCGGCGGCGAGTTTCAGCGAAAGCGTGCGCTTGGCGAGGTCGCCGTCGGAATACACCTTGATCGGCGCATTGGCGAAGCGGTAGTACCACTTGCTGGCGGGGGTCGGTGGGCGGCCGCGCAAGGCTTGGCGGATGTGTCCGCCGTGCCAGGGCTTGACCGAACCGATGGCGTGCGAGAGGTAGTAGCCGCCGGGCACGAAATCCATCGCCTCGGGGCCGGCCGTGTTGAGCGGCGCCTCGCAGACCGTGAGGGCGAAGTTCAGCGCGTCCTGGTCCGTCGAGTGGAACAGCGCGGCCGAGCCGCCGGCCTTGAGCTGCTTGGCATTCGCGTTGTAGGCCACGACCAGATCACACAGGCGCCGCCAAAGGTCCAGGAATTCGAGATGCTGGCGCGAGACGGCGATGAAGCCGGCGTTGTAGTAGCGCTCTAGCGTGCGCCGGGGCGTGGCGCCGTGCGGTTCGAAGAAGCGGTTCCAGAGCAGCCGCTTGGGATGCCGCGCAGGGAAGCACCAGTTGACGTCCTCCGCGAGCGAGATCCCGTCCTCGGTGAACCAGCCCGTGAAGGCCGGCCAGTCGCACTTCAGGACGATGTCCGGATCGATGTAGGCGACCATGGTCGAAGCTGGCGCGAGCTTCTCGAACATCTCTCTGATGAAGGTGGGCTTGTAGTACGTGAAGTGCAGCGGCGTCGCGAGTTCGACCATGCACAGCCGAAGCGTCGGCGCCACCTGGAACTGGCCCGTGGCGCGGTCGAAGGCGGGTGAATCGACGATCCAGCCCGGCAGCGCGCCGCGATAGCCGACCCAGAGGTCGCCCTCGTAGCCTGCGGCAATCAGCGAATTCGACAGCGCCGCAACGCCGAAATGGTAGTTTCCCTCGAAGAGCGTACAGAGCGTGATGTTCATGGATGATTGAATGAGTCCCGCCCAAGTGTAAACAAACGTTGTACTTTGTCGCGACAGATTTCATGTGCCATTCGGCGTATTCCGGGCGCTCACTGTGAGGCAGCCAGGTCGCGCAAATCGCTCTCGTAGGCCTGCAGGCGCCGCATCGCCTTGTCGCGCTGCGCGGCGCTGGTCTGGTTGTGGAACTCGGCAATGTCGTTGCAGGCCTCCTGCTGCAGCGCCCGCTGCCGGTCGCGCCACGGACCGGGCGGCGGATCCGCGATGTGCAGCACGTAGGCATGAAACGCCACCTGCGCTTCGGCGGGCGACGTCTTCTGGGCGTTGAAGCGGCGCAACATCGCCAGCGCCTCTTTCTGGCGCCGCTTGCGCTCGCCATCGAGCTCTCGCGGATCGAAGACCGAGCGCGCCACTTGCCGTCGGAGCAGGTCGCGCTGCTCGGCATCGAGCCGGCCGTAGAAATCCTCGCTGCGATCGAGGAACTGCTCGTAGCGTTTCTCGTGCTGCTTGGTGATGCTGGGGTCCAGCCAGTCCTTGCGGTAGTCCGCGTTGATCTTGACGTACTTGCGCTCGAGCTGTTGCAACTGCGATTCGGTCAGGCTCACCGCGAGTTCGGCACCGGCCGGTTCCGCGCGT
This sequence comes from Variovorax sp. P5_A3, assembly GCF_056400665.1. Taxonomy (NCBI): domain Bacteria; kingdom Pseudomonadati; phylum Pseudomonadota; class Betaproteobacteria; order Burkholderiales; family Comamonadaceae; genus Variovorax; species Variovorax sp. P5_A3. The sequence continues at coordinate 21,909 of NZ_JBFUKW010000027.1, forward strand.
TCGGCCAGCGCCAGCAGCCGGGTGCGAATCTCGTTCACCATCTCGCAGGTCTGCTCGGGCGTGACGTCATTGGGCGCCAGGGCCTGCGCCCGCTGGAGCAGGCCGACGATCTTGGGCAGTTCGTTCTGGCGATGCCAGGCCAGCAGGCGCTCCAACTCGTCCCGCACGCGCGGCGTCTGGGTGCCGTCGAAGTCGACGTAGCCGTCGAGCCACCAGTAGCTCACTTCCGGCAGGTTGTTGTAGGCGAGCTTGATCGCGCTGCACGCCGCCAGCGCGGCGCCGAGGACCAGCACGCCGATAATCCGCGCCAACTTCGCGCAACGCATTCGGGAAAGAGGCATGAATCAGACTCCGCAAGACAACCAGGGCCCGGTCGACGTCGTCATCATGGCGGCCGGAAAAGGCACGCGCATGAAGAGCAGCCTGCCGAAAGTGTTGCATCGTTTGGGTGGGCGTGCACTCGTCACGCACGTGATCGAGACGGCCGGACGCATCGGCGCGCGCCACGTGGTCGTCGTGACGGGCCACGGCGCGACCGAAGTCGAGGCCGCCCTCGAAGCCGCCGTGACGGGCGTGACGCCCCAGTTCGCGCGCCAGGTGCCGCAGCTCGGCACCGGCCACGCCATGCAGCAGGCCGCACCGCTCCTGCCCGACGACGGCACGGTGGTGGTGCTGTCGGGCGATGTGCCGCTGATCGGCGATGCCACCTTGCGTGCGCTCGTGGCCGAGAGCGCGGGCCGGCGTCTCGCACTGCTCACCATTTGCGTGGACGAGCCGACCGGCTATGGCCGGATCATCCGCGCGCAAGGGCAGGAGGGCGAAGGCGAGGTGCTAGCCATCGTCGAGGAAAAGGATGCTAGCGAGGCCCAGCGCGCGATCAACGAGATCTACAGCGGCGTCATGGCGGTGCCGGCGCGGCTCCTCAAGTCGTGGCTCGGGCGGCTCGACAGCAAGAACGCGCAGGGCGAGTACTACCTGACTGACGTGGTGGGCTTCGCGACCGTGGACGGCGTGCCGGTCGTCGCGCACCGCACGGACGACGCGCTGCAGGTGGCCGGCGTCAACAGTCCCATGCAACTCGCGGCGCTGGAGCGCGCGTACCAGCGTCGCCAGGCCGATGCGTTGATGGTGCAGGGCGTGCGGCTGGCCGACCCGGCGCGCTTCGACCTGCGGGGGACGCTGGCCTGCGAGTCGGATGTCGAGATCGATGTCAACTGCGTGTTCGAGGGTGCGGTGTCGCTGGGCGCCGGCGTGCGCATCGGAGCGAACTGCGTGATTGCCAACGCCCGCATCGAGAGCGGCTCGGTGATCCATCCCTTCACCCACATCGATGGCGAGAAGGCCGGTGTGACGGTGGGCAGGGGCTCGCTGGTCGGCCCCTTCGCGCGGCTGCGGCCAGGCGCCCGGCTGGGTGCGGAGGTGCACATCGGCAACTTCGTCGAGGTCAAGAACTCGACGCTCGCCGCCGGCGCGAAGGCGAACCATCTCGCCTACCTGGGCGACGCCACGGTGGGCCAGCGGGTCAACTACGGCGCCGGCAGCATCACGGCCAACTATGACGGTGCGTTCAAGCACCGCACGATCATCGGCGACGACGTGCACGTGGGCAGCAATTGCGTGCTGGTGGCGCCGGTAACGATCGGTGCGGGCGGCACCATTGGCGGGGGCTCGACGGTGACGAAGAGCACGGAGCCGGGCGCGCTGACGATCTCCCGGGCGCGTCAAACGAGCTTCGCGAACTGGCAGCGACCAAAAAAATAGCTCGCCCCCAGGCTTGCTCACTTCGTGTAGCCGCCACCCCCTGCCGGGGGCAACACCGGTGGCCCGGCGGAGCCGGTTCCGCGGTGGGCATGTTGCTCGCCCCCAGGCTTGCTCACTTCGTGTAGCCGCCACCCCCCTGCCGGGGGCAACACCGGTGGCCCGGCAGAGCCGGTTCCACGGTGTTTCTGGCATTTGCGTTAGCTTGCGTCGGGGCGCGAAGGGAGGGGGACGCGGGGGGTGAACTTTGCGCGGTGGATGCTGAAGAACGCCTTTACGTTGCGCACGTTGGCGTCGTTGGTGAAGAGGCGCTGCGCGAGCGCGTGGTAGCCGGGCATGTCGCTTACGGTGACGATCAACACGAAATCGGGTCCTGGGGAGACGCGGTAGCACTGCTGCACCGCGGCGTCGGGCACGACCCGTTGCTCGAAGGCGTCGAGGGCCGATGCGTCCTGCCGGTCGAGCGAGACCTCCACGACTGCGGTGAGCAGGGGGGCGATGCGGTCGGCGCTGAGGATGGCGACCTCGCTTTCGATCCAGCCCGCCTCGCGCAGGCGGCGGATCCGCCGCAGGCAGGTGGGCGGCGAGATGTTGACGCGCTCGGCAAGCGACTGGTTGCTCTGGGCTGCGTCGGCTTGGAGCGCGTCAAGCAAGCGGAGGTCAACTTCATCAAGGTCTGAGAATTTCACTTTTGTTCGTTCAATGAAATAAATGATCGTCAAGGGGAGTGAAGGAAATTATTAATCAAAATATGTAAAACACTGACCAATAATTCCAGGCGCAGCGATCTAACATGCCTGACTTCCAATCGCAGGAGCAGTTATGTGTGGCATCGTCGGCGCAGTTTCCGGACGCAATATCGTCCCCGTCCTTGTTCAGGGCCTGCAGCGCCTCGAATACCGGGGCTATGACTCCTGCGGGGTGGCTGTGCATGCGGGGGGCCTGCAGCGGGCCCGCACCACCTCGCGCGTGGCCGAACTCCTCGCGCAAGTGCGCGATGACCACATCGAGGGCACCACCGGCATCGCCCACACGCGCTGGGCCACGCACGGTGCGCCTGCCGTGCACAACGCCCATCCCCATTTCAGCCATGGCGCCGGCGCAGATGCCCAGACGGCCCGCCCCGGTCGCGTGGCGCTGGTCCACAACGGCATCATCGAGAACCACGAAGCGCTGCGTGCGGCGCTGCAGGCCAGGGGCTATGTCTTCGCGAGCCAGACCGATACCGAGGTCATCGCGCACCTGATCGACAGCCACTACGACGGCGACTTGTTCGAGGCCGTGAAGGCGAGCGTCAAGCAGTTGCAAGGTGCCTATGCGATCGCCGCGATCTGCCGCGACGAGCCGCATCGCGTGGTCGGCGCGCGCGCCGGATCGCCGCTGATCCTCGGTGTCGGCAAGGAGGAGGGCGAGAACTTCCTCGCGAGCGACGCGATGGCGCTGGCCGGCGTGACGGACCAGATCGTGTACCTCGAAGAGGGCGACGTGGTCGACATACAGCCCGGCAAGTACTGGATCGTGGACCGCGCGCACAAGCCCGCGACCCGCGTCGTGCGCACGGTGCAGGCGCACAGCGGCGCGGCCGAGCTCGGCCCGTATCGCCACTACATGCAGAAGGAAATCTTCGAACAGCCGCGCGCCATCTCGGACACCCTCGAAGGCGTGGAGGGCATCGTGCCCGAGCTCTTCGATGGCGTCGACACAGACGGGCAGCCGGGCGCGGCCGCATGGCGCGTCTTCAACGACATCGACAACGTGCTGATCCTGGCCTGCGGGACCAGCTACTACAGCGGCTGCGCGGCCAAGTACTGGCTCGAAGGCATTGCGAAGATGCCGACGCAGGTCGAGATCGCGAGCGAATACCGCTACCGCGACTCGGTACCGAATCCGAAGACGCTGGTGGTGACCATCAGCCAGTCGGGCGAGACCGCCGACACCCTGGCTGCGCTCAAGCACGCAAGGTCACTGGGCATGGAGCACACCCTGACGATCTGCAACGTGGCGACCAGCGCGATGGTGCGCGAGTGCAAGCTCGCCTACATCACGCGCGCCGGCGTCGAGATCGGCGTGGCGTCGACCAAGGCCTTCACGACGCAACTGGCGGGACTCTTCCTGCTCACGCTGGCGCTGGCGCAGTCGAAGGGGCGTCTCGCCGAAGCGGACGAAGCGCGCTACCTGAAGGAGATGCGACATCTGCCCGTGGCCCTGCAATCCGTGCTCGCGCTGGAGCCGCAGGTCATCAGCTGGGCGGAAGATTTCGCGCGCAAGGAAAACGCGCTCTTCCTCGGTCGCGGCCTGCACTACCCGATCGCACTCGAAGGCGCGCTCAAGCTCAAGGAAGTGACCTACATCCACGCCGAGGCCTACGCGGCCGGCGAACTCAAGCACGGGCCGCTCGCACTGGTCACGAGCGAGATGCCTGTGGTCGCCGTCGCGCCGAATGACGCGCTGCTCGAAAAGTTGAAGAGCAACCTGCAGGAAGTGCGCGCGCGCGGTGGCGTGCTCTACGTGCTGGCCGACGGCGATACGCACATCGAAAGCAGCGAGGGGATTCACGTGATCCGCATGCCCGAGCACTATGGGGCGCTGTCACCGCTCCTGCACGTGGTGCCGTTGCAGTTGCTGGCATATCACACGGCGTGTGCGCGGGGGACGGACGTCGACAAGCCTCGCAACCTCGCCAAGAGCGTGACGGTCGAATAGGGCAATGTCCTTGGCTTGGCGGCCTTTGGTTTACTAAGGTTGTGGGAATTTTCCCTAGGGAAGCGGCCTCATTTGCTCAAAAAACCAGTTACGGGAATTTTCGACTAAAAGCCGGAGGGGAGAACGGCCTCATGCGCCGAAGAACACCAGTGTTCGAAGATGGCGTTCCCCTCAGTAGTCTTCGGACGCGGCCATTGGGTGAAGCCCGCCCGTCCGTCGGTTGTCCCCCCGGGCAATGGACCCCCGTGGCCGTCCGGGCAGCGTCTGACTACTCTAGACTGTGAGCAGCCGGTCGCTCCTCCGATGTTGAGTGACTGCTGCTCGGAAGAGCGGACGCCCGAGGTCTGCCGCACCAGCTCCTAACTCAAGACCTGACACAACCAGCGTGGTCACTCGTGGACATTTACCGCAGAACCAAGAATCGTCGGACTGTGCAGCTGCTGCTTGGTCACTCCAAGCTTGACGACCGTCCGCTATCTCGGCACCGAGATCGACGCCGCCCTCGAGATTTCCACGCAAACCGAAATGTGAGGAGCTGTGAAAGGGCGGTGCCGGCGATGGGGCTTGACAGGCAAACACGCCGCTTCACCATCAATATCGTTCCAACGAATCGCCCAGGCGGGCGGATATGCGGGTTCCAGACACCTCCGCCGCTACAGGTCTTCCCCGTCCTCGGCGTCAAACGACTGCTCGGCCACGAATCTGCGGTGCAGCTCCACACGGCCCAGCACCTCAGCGTGGCGATTCGCAAATGCCAGCTTCTCCGGAGAGTCGAAGCCTCGTCGGATGGCAGCGGACAACCCATTGATGACCGACAGTGATTCATCTTCTGCTGCCGGCTCGATCTCCAGCTCGACCACCATCCTGGCGACAACCCCCGCGATGAATGAAAGGCCCCGTACGATGAAGCGTAGGATCGTTTGCACTACGCTCATAGCGTCATGAACACTGCATCCCCCCACATCCTTGTCGTCGATGATGATCCCGCACTGCGCGAGCTGATGTTGGCGTACCTCTCGGAGAACGAATTCCAGGTGACCGCGGTGGCCAGCGGCGCCGAGATGAGCGCAGTTCTCCAGGACCACGTGATCGACCTGGTCATGCTCGACCTGCGCCTGGGCCGCGAGGACGGCATGCAGCTGGCGCGCGGCCTGCGCGACACCAGCGAGGTGCCGGTCATCATCGTGACCGGCAAGCAGGACGAGGCTGATCGCGTGATGGGCCTGGAGATCGCCGCCGACGACTACGTCACCAAGCCCTTCAGCAACCGTGAGATGCTGGCGCGGATCCGCGCGGTGCTGCGGCGCTATCAGGCAAGGACCGATGCCGCTCCGACAGGCCGCAGCACCAAACGCCGGGCCTTTCGCTTCGCGGGATGGGAGCTCAACCTGCTGGCACGCCGGCTGACTTCGCCCGAGGGAAAGCGCGTCGAGCTCAGCAACGGCGAGTTCAACCTACTATTGGCGCTGTGCGAGCAGCCCCAGCGCATCCTGTCGCGCGACCAGCTGCTGGAGCTGTCGCGGCTGCATGGGGCGGAGGTGTACGACCGCTCGATCGACGTCCAAATCCTGCGGCTGCGGCGCAAGATCGAGGTTGATGCCTCGGCGCCGAAGATGATCCGCACGGAGCGTGGCGCCGGCTACGTCTTCGAGCCCCAGGTGCAGGTTCTGCACTGAACCGACCTCTCGGCGCGAGGGCTCGCATCTCGTTGCCGGTTCAGGCTTCGCGGCCGGTCTCGAACAGGAACCAGGCGCGGCGCTCGGCCTCGTCGATCCAGTTCTCCAGCAGGCTGGCCGTCGCAACGTCGCCCTGTTCGTCGCACAACGCGTGGGTGGCGCGCATGTAGTCGACCAGGCGCAGGTTGTCCTCGCGCAGTTCGGCCAGCATATCGCCGGGCGTGACGAAGGGCGCGTCGTTGTCCAACAGGCGCTGATGGCGCGATATGTCCCCGATCGAGCGCAGCGTGGTGCCACCGAGCTTGCGGGCTCGCTCGGCGATGGGGTCGGTGGTGGCGAAAATCTGGTCCGACTGCTCGTCTAGCATCAGGTGGTAGTCGCGAAAGTGCGGGCCGGACATGTGCCAGTGGAAGTTCTTCGTCTTCAGATACAGCGCGAAGCTGTCCGCCAGCAGGGCCGCGAGGCCGGCGCTGATGTCGCGTCGGGCATCGGCGCCGAGTGCGGTCGGGGTGCGCAAGGGCGCCTGGCGGCGGGCGAGGGTGGATTCGAGCGTGGTGGTCATCGAGGTGCCTTTTGTGAGTTGTTTCGGGGGTTGCGACGAAAATGCGTTGACTCAGCGCGTCGAGGCGACGGCGGCGCGCACGCCTGGCTGCGCGCGCATGGTGGCGAGCTCGAACGAACCGCTGTCTTCGCCGTAGAGCGCATCCAGCTGGCCACTCTTCTCGGCTGCGGCGAGTTCGGACTTGACCTGCGAGCGGGGCTCGGTCAGCGACTGGTGGCGCGACAGATAGAACGATCCGCTGTCGGAGCCGTCGAGCACGGCGAGGGTACCGTCGGTGCGGGCCTGCGCCACCTCGGCCTTCACCGCGGTGCGCGGTTCGCTGGGATGGAACCGGGCCGACAGGTAGGCCGAACCGCTGTCCTCGCCGTCGAAGGCGGCGATCTGGCCGCTGGCCTGGGCGGCGCTGAGTTGGGCCTGCACCTGCGCGCGAGACAGGGCCTGGGCGGAGGCTGCGTTGGCCGACAGGGCGAGGGCTGCAGCCGCGAGGGCCATCGTTGCGTTGAGCTTGATCATGACTTTTCCTTTACGTATCTACGAGTGGAAGGGGCGCGGCCGACAGATGCACATCGACGACCCCATGGTGAATCCCTCGACCGGACCGCCTTCGCCCGGCCTTGGCCTTGCGTTGCGATGTCCTGTCTCGGTGGCTCTACTGTCGGAGTCTGGCGTTGCCCGCCGATTGCGGGGCGTGCTGCCCGGATTCGTTTGCAATTGCCGCTGTTTCATACGCAATGGATGCGACCAGGTCCCGCCGCGTCAGAGGTATCTCGGGATGGGCCCGACCTGCGGGGTCGTGTCGACGCCCAGGTCGAGCCCAACGCGATCCACAAAGCACCAGCCCCAACCCTCCGGGGGGTCATAACCCTCGATGATCGGATGCGCGGTGGCATGGAAATGCGCCCGTGCGTGGCGGTTCGGCGATTCATCGCAGCAACCCACGTGGCCGCAGGTCCGGCACAACCGCAGATGCACCCATGTGCTGCCGGTCTTCAGGCATTCCTCGCAGCCTTTGGCGCTGGGCACCACGTGGCGGATGCCGGCGGTATGCGTGCATGGCTTGGTCATGTCGAACTCCTCATGAAGTGGAAAGATGGTGATGGACGAAGGCCACCGCCATGGCGCCTTCGCCGACGGCCGAGGCCACCCGCTTGACCGAGCCGTGCCGCACGTCGCCGATGGCGAACGATCCGGGTACGCTGGTCTCCAGATGAAAGGGGGGGCGCTGGAGGCTCCAGTTGCGATAGTGGTCGGGCGTCAGCAGCAGGTCTGGACCGGTGACCAGGTAGCCCGCTGCATCCCGAACGATGTCCGTGTCACGGGCCCATTCGGTATTGGGCAGGCCGCCGATGCAGACGAACACGCGCTGCGCGGGCAGCGACGCCACATGGCCGCTCGGGCGTTCGCGCACGCTGATCGCCTCCAGGCACCGGTCGCCGGCCAGCGCGATCACTTCGCAGCAGGTCACGACCCGGATCCTGGGCGAGTCGACGATCTTGCGCACCAGGTAGTCGGACAACGTGTCCGCGAGCCGTTCGCCGCGCACCAGCAGCACCACTTCGCGCGCGTACTGCGACAGGTTCATGGCCGCCTGACCGGCCGAATTCCCGCCGCCGACCACATAGACCGTCTCGCCTGCGCACATCGGCGCCTCGCTCGATCCGGCGCCGTAGAACAGGCCGGCACCGAGCAGCCGCTCTTCATTCGGAAGGCCAAGGCGGCGCCACTCGATGCCGGTCGCGCAGATGTTGGCGCGCGCCGACAGCTGGCTGCCGTCGGCAAGGTCGACGCGGATGCCGTCGTCGACGAACATCGCGTGCGTTCCCTCGCGCAGCCGCAGGATCTCGGCGCCGAAGCGCACGGCCTGCTGGCGAGCGCGTTCCGCGAGCTCGGCGCCGCTGATGCCGCGCGGAAAGCCCAGGTAGTTCTCGATCAGCGACGAGCTGCCCGCTTGTCCGCCGATGGCCTGGCGCTCGACCAGCACGGTCTTCAGGCCCTCGGATGCGGCATACACCGCGGCGCTCAGCCCGGCCGGCCCGGCGCCGTAGATCGATACGTCGTAGCGTGCCAGCCGCGGCCGACTCACCCATCCGAGCCGCCGGGCGATCTCTGGCACGCTCGCCGAAAGCAGTCGCGTGCCGTCTGGGAACTCGCACAGCGGCAGGGCCGGATCGTCGAGCCCGCTGATGCCGGGGAGACTGCGGGCCGAGGCCTCGTCGAGCTCGACCCAGTCGTAGGCGACCACGCTTCGGCTCAGGAAGTCGCGGATCTCGAATGCCCGTGGCGAGTTCGGAGCCCCGAGAAGGCGGACCGCAGCCGGGGGTGCCGGCGGCGTTGGGGACGAGGTCGTGGACGTCATGCGATCCCCATGATCTGGTTGCCGATCGACACCCCCCAAGCGCCCATGGAGGCTCCCGCTCTCAACTGATCCGCCTCCCAGGCCGCGAGGCGGTTGTCGATGCGGCCGCCGCTCGGCGCCATGGCTTTCGCCAGCGCCAGCGCGTTGGCGGCCGCCTTGGCTGTGCTGCCTGCCGTATGCGGGCGCGGTATGAAGGCCGCGTCGCCGATCAGCACGGTGCGTCCGAACACCATGCGCGGCACCGAGAGGTCGAGGATGGCCTGGACGAACGGTGCCTCGGTGGCGAGCACGAGCTCGCACAGGCTCGGGGCCAGCAGTTGCCGAGCGTCTCGCCGCAACGCGTCGATCGGCGCATCCCGGACGGCGTCGGGCGGTAGCGAATACGCGTGGGCCGTACCGCGGCGATCGGTGAGCAGTTCGGCCAGCGACGCGCCCGCGGGCAGCTTGCGATACCAGACCCAGTTCCAGCGCCGCGAGCCTTCTGCCACGGAGCCGTCATCGCTAGGAACCCGGTACTCGAGCAACAGGTGATCGCGCCCCTGCTGGAACACGAAGGCGCTGCCGAGCCTCGCGGCGGCGGCACTTCGGAGTGCTGCCTCGGGGACCAGGCCACGCCAAGCGACATAGCCTGCGTAGGCCGGCTTGATTCCGGGCAGCAGTTGGCTGCGCACGGTGGACCCTGCGCCATCGGCACCGATCAGCAGATCGCTTCTTTCCATCCGGCCGCTCGCGAAAAGCGTCGTCACGCGGTCGCCCGTCTGCTTGAAGCTCACCAGCCGTTCGCCGGCGTGGATGCAGCTCGCCGGCAGCGCGCTCCGCATAGCCCCATAGAGCATGTTCCACGCGGTCTGGGTCTGCGGCATGCGGGACCGGTGGACCACGCCGTCCTCGGCGTTCAGGTAGATGCGGTCGTCCGATCGCACGCCCAGCGCGTCGGTGTGCCGGACACCGGCGAAGCGGAAGGCGGCGAGCACGTCGGGCTGCAGCACGATGCCTCCGCCGCGACTGTCGAGTGCGTCGGCCGAGCGCTCGAAGACCGCGACGTCCCAGCCGACGGCGCGCAAGGTGGTCGCCGCGAACAGGCCGCTCAGCGAGCCGCCGGCGATGACCGCGCGCGGACGTGCCGGCGTGGTCATTTGGAATGCCCCTCGGCGGCTGGCTGATGGGCGTGAAGGTCGAGGTGGCGAGGCGTCATCGTTGCTCCTTGTGTGCCGCGACTTGTGCGACGCCTCGACTGTCGATGGCCGGCGTTTCGAGCCGATTTCACGGCCCGCGAGCGTCTTACAGATGCAAGATTCCGGGCCCTGCAAGTGCCGCGGCCTACTCCTTCATGCCCGCGAAGTCGACGATGCGCTTGTATTCCACGGCATCCCGGGCCATCAGTTGCGGCAGGTTCTCGTCGCCGCGGCCGACCACCACGCCGATGCGCTCGAGCTTCTGCCGCACCGCCGCGTCCTGCAGCGTCTCCCGCAGCGCGCGCTGCAGCCTGGCCTGCGTCTCCGGCGCCAGCCCGCGGGGCGCCATCAGCGCGTACCAGGCCACCAGGTCGTAGCCCTTGAGCGCCGGATGCTCGCCCAGAGCCGGAACGCCGGGCATCAGTGCGATGCGCTGGGCACTCGTCACCGCGATCGGAACGATGCGCCCGGCATCGATGAAGGGCTTGGCCGCGCCCGGCCCGAGGAAGGCGAATTCGATGGCGCCGCCGGCAAGGTCGCTGCCGATGTTGCCGGCGCCGCGGTAGGGGATGTGGGTGATCGACAGGCCGGCCTGCTTCTTCACGAGTTCGCCCGAGAAGTGCAGCATCGAACCGATGCCCGAGGTGCCGTAGCTCAACTGCCCTGGCTTCTGGCGGGCGACGGAGACGAACTGCGCCAGAGACGTCACGCCGCTCTGCGTCGACGCGACCAGCACCAGCGGGATGGCGCCTACGTAGCCGACCGGCACCAGGTCCCTGGCGGCGTCGTACTTCTGCGCCGGATTGAGGAAGCGCGTGGCGACGAACTCGCTGCTCGATCCGAAGATCAGCGTGTAGCCATCGGGCGCCGCGTTGACCACCTTCTGCACGCCGATGGCGCCCGCGGCGCCTCCGGCGTTGTCGACGACGACGGTGGCGTCGAGCTTCTTGCCGAGCGTCTCGACGACGGCGCGGCCGACGGCATCGACGCTGCCGCCCGGGGGATAGCCGATCACGACGGTGATCGGGCGGCTGGGCCAGGCGGGCTGCGCCCGAGCGGGCGCCGCCAGCATGCAGGCGGTGGCGAGAGCGAGCAGGGCGGCGAATCGCTGGCTGTTGCGAAAGCGGGCGCAGGGTGATGAAGACATGGCGGGTCGAATCGGGAGAAGTGGGGACACCATGGCTCAGTGCGGGACGGGGGGAACGGCGGTCTCGCGCATCACCGCTTCGGTGCTTCGATAGCGCTCGGCCATCGCGCGTTCGGCCGGCGTGCTGATCTGCGCCTGCATGTAGGCGCCCAGCGCTCGAGCGTGGTTGACGATGAAGCTGCCCGCATCCAAGCGCGAAGCTTCATAGATTTTGAGCGCGGACTGAACGTCCAGCTCGCCTTCCAGCGCGCGAACCAGCGCCGCGGCATCGCTGCCGGCCTTGGTGACGCCCATGCCGCAATGCGGCCGGGCGACGAAAGCCGCGTCGCCCAGCAGCGCGACCCGCCCGAAGGCCAGTGCCGAGCTTTCGAGATCGAAGATCGGCTGGAAGAACAGGTTCGGCGTCTTCTGCACCACCTCCGCGAACTGCGGCGCCAGCACCTCGTGCGCCGCCTGGCGTGCGGCGGCCAGCACCTCGGGCCGGATCAGCGGCGGCGGGATGCCGTCGGGCCACGTCTTGCCGCTCGCATCGGTCAGCATCTCGCGCAGCGTCGTCTCCTGGTCGGCCGGTCGATACCAGACGAAGTTGTAGCGGCGCTTGCCCGGCTCCACGCTGTTGCCCTGTCCCGCCACCGGGTAGGCGATCATCTGCTCCCGCGGCGGCAGGCCGAAGGCGAAGTACGGAAAGAGTTCGGCCAGCGCACGTGGCGAGAGGCTGGCTTCCTCGACCAGCCCACGCCATGCGAGGTAGCCGGCATAGCGGGGCCGGGTCTCGGGTTGCAGCAGCTGGCGCACGGTGGAGCGCAGGCCATCGGCCGCCACCAGCAGATCGGCGGCCACCACCTCGCCGTCGGCGAAGGTCGCGCGCACGCCGGCTGCATCCTGTTCGAAGGAGACCAGCTGCCGGCCGTTGTGATAGCGCTCGGAGGGGAAGGCGCGGCGCAGCACCTGGTACAGGCGGCCCCAGGCGGTGAGCAGTTGTGGCAGTGGGCGCGAGTCCTCGACCTGGCCGTCGCGTGCCAAGGTGATGCGCTCGCGGACCTCGACGCCGATGCCGTCGCTGACGTCGACGCCTGCCGCCGTCAGCACCTCCATCAGCTCGGGATGCGTGACGACGCCGGCACCGCGGCCCTCCAGCTCGTCGGCCACGCGCTCGTGGACATGAACGTCCCAGCCGGCGCGCAGCAGCAGGTTGGCAGCGAACAGGCCGCCCAGCGAGCCGCCAATGACCAGCGCCTTGCGCGCGGGCCCCGCGCTTTGCGGCGCGTTCATGCGTGGGCTCCGTGTTCCCGGGCTTCTTCGGCCGGGTAGTTGAGCTCGATCGTCACGCCGGACGGATCCTCGACGAACAGCTGGTGCAGGCCGATGCTCGGCACCGTGCGTTCGCGAAAAGCCAGGCCGGCCTGCTGCAAGCGCCGCCGCATGTCGGGCAGGTCGGTCGCCAGGAAGGCGAGATGGTCGATCGCGGCGCTGCCGTGCAGCGATGCCTCGCTCTTGTCGCCGAGGTACTCGACCAGGCCCTGCGGCGCGTCGGGGTCGATGCCGATGATGTGCACGACGCCGAACTGGGCCTCGTCGTCGCCCTTGTAGAGCCAGAGGCCGGGGAAGTCGAAGGGCGGCCTGAATCCTTCGCGGAAGCCGAGCACGTCGACATAGAAGTGGCGCGAAGCTTCGAGCCGGGTGGTGCGCACCGAATAGTGGGCAAGGGTCTGGATGGCCATGAGTGGGTCCTTGAACGGTGGATTCGAATCGGAGAATCGGACGGCGAGCGCTTCAGCCGCTGGCGATGAGGTGCGCCAATCGCTCGGCGGACAGCGGCAGCTGCCGGGCCCGCAGGTCGAGCGCGTGGGCGACGGCATTGGCGACGGCCGCCGCCGCCGGACCCGCGGCGGCCTCGCCGGCGCCCAGGCTGGGTTCGCCTGGCCGCTCGATCACGCGCACGGCGATCTTCGGGATTTCGTCGAAGCCCAGGATCGGGTAGTGCTCCCAGTCGCAGGAAGTGATGCCGCTGCGGTCCCAGGTCACGCTTTCCTTCAGCGTCCAGCTGAGCGACTGCAGCAGGCCGCCCTCGATCTGGTTCACCAGGCCATCGGGATTGACCACCTCGCCGGCATCCACCACTGCCCAGGCCTTCTCGACCCGGACTTTCTCCTCGACACTGACCTGGAGGGCGATGGCGCAGTACGCGGCCTGGTTCTTGTAGCGGCCGACCGCGATGCCCAGGCCGCGGCCACTGCCGCTTTCGCCGCGCCGGCGCCAGCCGGCCATCTCGGCGACGGCCTCCAGGACGGCACGCGCACGCGCGTCGCTCAGGTGCCGCAGGCGGAATTCGACCGGATCGCAGCCCGCCCACTCCGCCAACTCGTCCATGAAGCTCTCGATCGCGTACAGGTTGGCATAGGAGCCGAGCGAGCGCAGTGCCGACACGCGCACCGGCGACCCGGGAATGAAGTGGTAGTCGACTTGCTGATGGGGCAGGTCATACAGCGCGATCGCGTTGCGGTCGCCGCCACCCATCGGCAGCGGCAGGTCGCGCGGCGCGGGCCGTGGCAGTGGCGGATCGACCTCCCAGGCGCCCAGCAGGTTGATGCCGTCGCCCCAGCCGGGTCGGTTCATGTGGGTGTGGCTCCACAGGGACATGGCCCAGCCGCCGATGCGTCCGGCATCGTCGAGTCCGGCCGTCACCTGCACCACGCTGGCCGAGCCGAACGGCGACATCGTCATCTCGTCCTCGCGCATCCACTGCACGCGCACCGGCAGGCCGATGCGGGTGGCGACGAAGGCGGCATCGAAGGCGGCATCGTCGGCGCCGTTGTGGCCGTAGCAGCCGGCGCCCGGCGCATGGATGACCTGCACCGTTGCGGCCTCGCGTCCGAGCGCCGCGGCGATCTGGTCGCGCAGCGGATAGACGCCCTGCGTGTGCGACCAGACGCGCAACCGCTCGCCGCGCGGATCGGCCAGCGCGCAGGCCGGGCCGATCGACGCGTGCGCCAGGTAGGGGCGGGAGTAGGTGGCGCTGTAGTTTCGCAGCCCCGTGCCCGGCGTACCGGCCTCGTGCACGCGCCGGGGGCTGGCGGGCAAGCCCTGCAGCAGCGTGACTGTGTCCTGCCCTGCATGCGGATCGGGCATGGCATCGAAGTCGAGCAGTTTGCGGGCCTTGGGCAGTGCACGCACCAACGCGCCTTCGTTCGGGCCCACGAGGGCCAGGAAGTGGCCGCAGTGCACCACCTGCGACACGCCCGGCAGGGCCTGCAATTCGGCCAGCGGCACCGTCGCCAGGCGCTGCGAGGGATGCCGCCCGCGCAGCATGCGCACGTGCTGCATGCCCGAAATCACCAAGTCCTGCAGGTAACCTGCGCCGGTCAGCTTGGCTTGGAGATCCACGCGCGGCAGCGAACGCCCGACGTAGGGCTCCGCTGCGTGGTGAGCGAAGGCGGGAGGCCCGACGATCGGGACGTCGAGGTCAACCTCGGCGGCGAGCGCCCAGTAGTCGGTCCGTTGCAGGCCACCTGCATCGCAGAAGCAGCCGGCGTCGACTTGCAGGTCCGACGGCGAGGCATCCAGCCGGCGCGCCGCAAGCGCGACGAACAGCGTGTAGGCATGCGCGCAGGCCCAGCGCAGCGCGGCGCCGCCGTACTGCACCGAGAGGCTGCCCGCCGTGTAGCCCTCGTCGGGCGAGCGGTCGGTGTGCCCGGCCACCAACAGCACCTGCGCTGGCGTCAGGCCGAGCGCGTCGCAGGCGATCTGCACCAGCGCGGTCTCGATGCCCTGGCCGAGTTCGACCTTGCCGGTGAAAACCGTGACCTGGCGCTCCGGCCCGATACGCAGCCACTGGCAGAGCCGTGGATGGGCCTGGATGGCTGGCGGCGTGAAGAGCGTGGAACTCATGTCGGGCCTTCCGCGCGCAGCCGGGCCGCGGCCGCCTCGATCGCCTCCAGGATGCGCGCATGGGCGCCGCAGCGGCACAGGTGCCGGTGCATCGTCTCGTGCAGCTCTGCCTCGGTCGGAGAGGTGATGCGACCCAGGAGGGCGGTCACCGACATCAGGATGCCGTTGATGCAGTAGCCGCATTGCGCAGCCTGCAGCGTGACGAAGGCGTCGAGCACCACCGCGCCGACCGGGTCGCTCGCCAGCTGCTCGACCGTGGTGAGTTCGCGCCCGACCGTGCCCCACAGGGGCATGTCGCAGGACTGGACCGCACGGCCGTCCATCCAGACGGTGCAGGCGCCGCAGTGCCCGGCGCCGCAGCCGAAGCGCACGCCCTTGCAGTCGAGGTCGTTGCGCAAGACGTAGAGCAGCAGGTCGTTCTCGTCGGCCTGCACCTGGTGTGCGCGGCCGTTGACCTTGAGTTCGAAAGTGGAAGTCATGGGGAGTCGAAGTGAGACCGCGCGCTCAGGCGCCTGCCGCCGTGGCCGGCTTGCGCAGCCCTGCCGCGCGAAGGTACGGCGGCGGGTAGTAGGGCTTGATGCCGAGCGTCTCGGCCGCCCGCCAGACCCAGCGCGGATCGGCCAGGAAGGGGCGCGCCAGGGCCACCTGGTCGGCTTGGCCCGAGGCCACGATCTCGGCCGCCTGCGCCGGC
The DNA here is from genome assembly GCF_056400665.1 of Variovorax sp. P5_A3. Lineage (NCBI taxonomy): Bacteria > Pseudomonadati > Pseudomonadota > Betaproteobacteria > Burkholderiales > Comamonadaceae > Variovorax > Variovorax sp. P5_A3. The sequence continues at coordinate 37,865 of NZ_JBFUKW010000027.1, forward strand.
TCGCTGATGCCGCCGACGGCGCGCGTGGCGATCCCGCTGCGGCGTCGCACCTGCGCGGCCAGCCCGACCTGGAAGCCGGGGCCGAAGGGAATGCGCTCGCCACGCACCACGAAGCCGCTGCTCACGCAGACGTAGCCGAAGCCGATGTCCTTGAGACCCTGCGCCAGGCGAACTGCGTCGTCGATTCCGAGACCGCCTTCGGCCCAGTCGGTGCCGGTGATGCGCGCACCGAGCACCCGGCTGCTGGGCACCTGCTCGCGCAGGCGCCGGGCGATGTGCAGCGCGAGCCGGTCGCGTCCGGCCGCGTCGCCGCCCCAGACGTCGTCGCGTCGGTTCGACAACGGCGATTGGAACTGGTGCAGCAGGTAGCCATGTGCGCAGTGCAGCTCGATGACGTCGAAGCCCAGGCGCACGGCGCGCCGCGCCGCGTCGACGTAGCTGTCGACCAGCCTTTCGATGCCCGCATCGTCCAGCGCCTCGGGCGTGTCCCAGTCGGGCGCGAAGGGCAGGGCGCTGGGTGCCGCGCAGCGCCACGGTTCGCCGCCGTCGCCACCTGCCTTCAGCGGCCCACCGCCTTCCCAGGGCACGTGCGCCGAGCCCTTGCGGCCCGCGTGGCCGAGCTGGATGCCGAAGCGCGTGCCGGGCGCAGCCACCGCGCGGGCGGCCTGCAGCACGCGCGCCAGCGCGGCTTCGGCGGCGTCGCTGTAGAGACCCAGGCAGCCGTGCGTGATGCGCCCGCGGGCCTCGACGGCGGTGGCCTCGACCATGACCAGGCCGGCGCCGGACATCGCGAGTTGCATCAGGTGCTGCAGGTGCCAGTCGTTGGCGATGCCGTCGCGCGCCGAGTACTGGCACATGGGCGAGACGACGATGCGGTTGGGGAAGTGCATCCCGCCGATTGAAAGGGCGCTGAAGAGCGCAGAAGTGGAAGTCATGGGCATGGCTCCTGGGGGAATCAGCGCATCGGCGCGATGTCGAGCAGCTTCAGGGCGTTGAGCCCCTCGATCTGCGCCACCTCGTCGCTCGACAGTCCGCGCACAGAGGCGATCAGTTCCCGGGGCCGTTCCTCGCCCATGTCGTAGGGATAGTCGGTGCCCAGCAGCACCCGGTCGGCACCGAAGAGATCGACCAGGTGGCGCAGCATCTCGGGGTCGAACACCATCGTATCGACGTAGAAGGTCTTGAGGTAGCTCGACGGCGCGCGGTCGATCACCGTGCGGCAGTCCTTGCGCGCGCGCCAGGCGTGGTCCATGCGCGCCCAGTAGTGCGACACGTAGCCGCCGCCATGCGCCGCGATGAACTTGATGTTCGGATGGCGCGCCACCACGCCGTCGAAGATGAGGTGGCTGACCGCCACGGTCGTGTCCAGCGGGTTGCCGATCACGTTGTTGAAGTAGTGATCGGTCAGCCGCGACCCTTCGGAGAAGCCGACCGGATGCAGGAAGATCACCGCGCCGAGCGCGTCTGCGCGGGCGAAGAAAGGCTCCAGCCCGAGCCTGGCATCGGTCAGGTCGAGCCCGTTGACGTTGGTATTGATCTCGATGCCGCGCAGGCCGAGCGTGCCGATCGCGTGGTCGAGCTCCTGGATCGCGAGTTCAGCGTTTTGCAGCGGCACCGAGCCGAGCCCGACGAAGCGCTGCGGCGTGGCCGCCACCAGCGCCGCGATGCCTTCGTTCACCTGGCGCGCCAGTGCCGCCCCGCGTTCCGGCGGCGTGAAGTAGAAGAACTGGAAGGGCGCCGGGCTGATTGCCTGGATGTCGATGCCCATGCGGTCCATGTCGTCGAGGCGCTGGTCGATGCCGGTCAGCTTGGGCGCGCGTTCGCGCATCTGCGCCACGTTGGTCTCGCGCGTCAAGGCGTTGGCATGGATCACGCTCGGGTCGTGCAGGCCGACATCGAGGTCGCTCGCTGCCTTGGCGACCTCCGGGTTCAGGTAGTGGCAGTGCACGTCGACGACCGGCGGACGGTCGCCGCGCGTCGGCGTCGACGCGCTGGCCGCGCGCGGCATCGAAAGGGCTGCCGAGCGTGCGCGGCCGGTGGGCGCTGCGGCGTGGCGGTGGCTCGGGTCGGAGCAGTGGGGGGCGCAGGTGTAGAGCACGTGAAGTCCGTTGGAAGTGTGTTTTGAAAAAGTCCGGGCTAGAACACGCCGAGATGGCGGGTCGCGAGTTCGGGTTCGGCGCGTACTGCGTCGGCGCTGCCTGCATGCACGACGTGGCCGGTGTTGAGCACGACCACGTCGTCCGCCACCTCGAGCGCCAGGTTGAAGTTCTGCTCGACCAGCACGATCGACAGGCGATCGGCCTTGAGCGTCTTGATGGCCTGCGCCACCTCCGCGACGATCAACGGCGCCAGCCCTTCCGAAGGCTCGTCGAGCAGCAGCACGCGGGGGTTGCCCATCAGCGCGCGGCCGATGGCGAGCATCTGCTGCTCGCCGCCCGAGAGCGTGCCGGCGCGCTGCCGCATGCGTTCCTTGAGACGTCCGAAGGTGGCGTAGACGCGCTCGAGGTTCCAGGCCTGCTTGCCGTCATCCTTCGCTCGCGCCGCCTGCTCGGCCACCTGCAGGTTCTCCAGCACGGTCAGGCTCGGGAAGATGCGCCGGCCCTGCGGCACCAGCCGCATGCCGGCCCGGGCGATGCCTTCGGGCGACATCCGTTCCACCGGGCGGCCCGCGAGGCGGATGCTGCCGGCGCGCGCCTGGTGCAGGCCCGCGAAGGTGTTGAGCGAGGTGCTCTTGCCGGCGCCGTTGCGTCCCAGCAGCGCCAGCACGCGGCCTTCCTGCAGGTTCATCGACAGCCGGTGCACGACCTGGCTCTGCCCATAGAAGATGTCGAGTTCGCTCACGCTCAATGCATCAGTGGCCAAGGTAGATCTCCCTCGTTCGCGGGTGGTTGACCACGGTGCGCCGGTCGCCCTCGACGATCACCTGCCCATAGTGCAGCACCGTGATCTGTTCGGCGAATTCGAGCGCCACGTCCATGTCGTGTTCGATCATCAGGATCGCGGTCTCGCGCGGCACCTGGGCGATCAGCCGCTGCACCACCACGCGCTCGTCCTGCGACAGGCCCGCGAGCGGTTCGTCGAGCAGCAGCAGGCGCGGCTGTTGCGCCAGGCCGAGCGCCAGCTCGACCCGGCGCTGCTCGCCATAGGAAACGTCGCACACGCGGTGCAGCGCCTTGCCCGCGAGCCCGACGCCGTCGAGCAGCTGCACCGCGCGGTCGTGCAGCGCCGCGTGCCGCGACAGGTCGGTGCGCGCGTCCAGCCGCAGCGGCAGCAGTGCCAGCAGCCCCAGCACCACGTTGTGCGCCAGCGTGTCCTTCGGGAACAGCGTGATGATCTGGTAGGTGCGCGCGAGTCCGCAACGCGCGCGGGCGCGCACCGGCAGCTTCGTCACGTCTTGGCCGAAGATGCGGATCGACCCGGCGTCCGGGCGGATCTCGCCACCGATCAGGCCGAACAGGGTGGTCTTGCCGGCGCCGTTGGGCCCGATGACCAGCCGCCGCTCGCCGGGCTGCATCGTGAGCGAGATGTCCTGCGTGACGGCGATGCCGCCGAAAGACTTACGCAGTCCCTTGATTTCGAGTGCAGCGGTCATGCGCGCTTCTCCTTCAGCCGGGCCAGCAGCGTGCGCACGCCCGGCACGATGCCGTGCGGCATCACCAGCACGATGAAGACGAACACGGCGCCCAGCAGCATGTTCCAGCGTTCGATGTAGCCCGATGCATAGTTCTTCAGCAGCACCACCAGCACCGCGCCGACCGCCGGCCCGGCCAGCGTGCCGGCGCCGCCCGCGATCACGCTCAGCAGCACCTCGGCCGACGCGGTGACCGACAGCACGCTCGGATGCACGTACTTGTGGAAGTAGACGTACAGCAGGCCCGCCACCGCCCCGACGAAGCTCGCGCCCACGAAGGCGCACCAGCGGATCGCCCAGACGTTGTAGCCGAGCGAACTCATGCGGCGCGCCTGGTCGCGGGTGCCGCGCAGCGAGGCACCGAAGGGCGAGTTCACGAGCCGGCCGACGACCAGCAGCACCACCGCCGTGATCGACAGCACGAACCAGTAGTAGGCGTTGCTGTTTTCCATGTCGATGCCGAAAGGGGCCGGACGCGTGAGGCCCGAGAGGCCGTTGTCGCCGTTGGTGACCGAGGTCCAGCGGTAGGCCAGGCCCCACACCACCTGCGACAGCGCCAGGGTCAGCATCAGGAAGCTCAGCCCCGAGGCCCGCAGCGCGATCCAGCCGAAGACACCGCCGATGGCCGTGGTGGCCAGCAGCGTCAGCGGTGCGGCCATCGCGTGGCCGAGGCCCAGCCGCAGCGCCAGCCAGGCGGCGATATAGGCCGACAGGCCCAGGTAGGCCGCGTGGCCCAGCGAGGTCAGGCCGGCGTAGCCGACCAGCAGATTCAGGCTGGAGGCGAAGATCACCGCGATCAGGATCTGGCTGCCCAGGTTGACGTAGTACTCGCCGGACAGCGCCGGCAGTAGGGCCAGGGCCGCGAGCAGCAGCAGGGCACGGATCGTCGGTTTCATGCGCGGGCACCTCCGAGCAGGCCGGTGGGCCGGAAGGCCAGCACCAGGATCATCGGCAGGAACAGGATCACGTAGGCGAGGTCGGGGACCAGCGCGGTGCCGAAGGTGTAGATGAAGCCGATGATGAAGCTCGCAATGAAGGTGCCCATCAGGCTGCCGACGCCGCCGAGGATCACCACGATCAGCGCCAGCGGCAGCATGTCGGCATCGAGCCCCGGGTAGGCCGACAGCATCGGGCCGCCGAAGGCACCGCCGAGTCCGGCCAGCATCGCGCCCAGGCAGAACACGCTGGTGAAGAGGGCCGACGCCCGGATGCCGACTGCACGTGCCATCGGCATGTCGTCGACGCCGGCCCGAATGCGGGCGCCCAGCCGGGTGCGCTCCAGCAACAGGTACAGGATGACGGCGGCCACCAGGGCCACAACGATCACGGCCAGACGGTAGCTGGGAAAGCTGAAGCCGAACAGCGACGCCGGGCCACTCAGAATCGCCGGCGGCGAGACCGGGATCGGATCGCCGCCCCACAGCACCAGGCAGAGGTCGGCGGCGATGAAGGAGAGGCCGAGCGTGGCCAGCACCTGCGCCTGCGCATTGCCCGAAAGCCGGCGCAGCACGAGGCGCTCGAATAGCCCGCCGATGACGGCGGTGGCGAGCCCGGCGAGGACGACCGCGACCGCGAAGCCCCAGCCGGCGCGCGCCACGCTCGCGGCCACGTAGGCCCCGATCATGAACAGCGCGCCGTGCGTGAGGTTGGCGATGCGCATCAGCCCGAAGATGAGCGCGAAGCCCGATGAGAGCAGCAGCAACAGGCCGCCGAGGGCCAGGCTGTTGAGTGTCTGAGTCAACCAGAATTGCATGTTCTTGACGTCAGGGCCCGCCGCGCCGAGGCGGCCGCCGGCCGTGAAGCTCCGGTAGGGGGCGATCAGGCGACCAGGTTCCTGGCGGGCGGCCAGTCGCGCGAGTAGACCGGCTCGGCCAGGAACTTCTTGGGGTCGTAGGTCCAGAACTGGCTCACGTCTGGGTAGGTCTCGATGATGCTGTTGACCAGCCGCCCGTCCTTGCGCTCCACGGTGCGCACGTACACGTTGCCGACCACGTTGCCCCAGGCGTCGAACTTGACCGGGCCGCGGGCCGTCGAGGCGTTGGTCTTCTGCAGCGATGCGCGCAGCGACTCGCGGTCGAAGGCCTGGCCCTTCAAGGGCTCCAGCGCGGCGTCGAGCACCGACGCGCTGACGTGGGTGCAGGCGGCGTAGAAGCCGGGGTCGTAGCCGTGCGCCTTGCGGAAGGCGCCGGCGAACTTCGCGTTGACCGGATTCGCGAGCTCGGCCGAATACCAGTTCACCGTGACGATGCCCAGGGCTTCGTCGCCCATGTTGCGCAGCACCGCTTCGTCGAGCGCCGTCATGCCGCCGACCAGGGCCAGCTTGCCGCGCAGGCCGTACTCGTTGAACTGCCGGATGAAGCGAAAGCCGTTGGACCCCGCGAAGCCGAGGAACACTGCGTCCGCGTCGCGGTTGAGCTGGGCCAGGAAACTGCCGTAGTCGGGCGCCGTGAGCGGCGGAAAAAGCTTTTGCACCACCTTGCCGCCGGCTTCCTCGAACACGCGCTGGAAGCCCGCCGTCATCTCGTGGCCGTAGGCGATGTCGTCGGCCACCAGCACCATGCGCTTGTACTTCAGCTTCTTGGCGCAGTAGTCGGCCAGTGGATGCGCGCACTGGGCCGAGGTCGAGCTGGCGCGGAACAGCCAGGGGTTGGCCTTGCGTTGGGTCATGTCTTCGGCCGCCGCCACCGGGAACACCGGAATCTTGCGGGCCCGCATGTAGTCGTCGGTGGCCAGTGCCTCGAAGGCGGCCAGGGGCCCCATCAGCACCTGGGCGCGTTCGCGCTCGACCAGTTCCTGTGTCTTGGTGCGGGCGCTCGACGGCACGCCGCCGGTGTCGGCCACGATCAGTTCGACCTTGCGGCCGCCGAGCCGCTGGTCGTTGGCCGCCAGGTAGCTCTGGAGCCCACGCTCCATGTCGAGTCCGCCGGAAGCGAAAGGCCCTGTCTTGGCGGTGAGCAAACCCAGGCGCAGCGGCTCGGCCGTGCCCTGGCCGCGCACCAGCGAAGGGGCCGCCAAGGCGGCGCCAGCGGTGGCGGCCGCTGTCATGAAACTCCTGCGATCGATCGTCATGGCTGTCTCCGTTCTTCGTGAGGGTGTGAGTTTAAGTGATCGGACGATCAATAATAGTTCGAGCAGAATCCGAGATCAAGCGGCGTTCGGCATAGGGACATTGGGGTTTACCCGGGCTGACTGGTGTCGAAGGCCCGGCGCGCTAATAATCAAACGATCGGCCTGATTCATTCCACGGACACCCTCGATGACCCCACGCACTGCGAAGGCAGACCCGACGCCGGAAGAAGGCGCCGCCGGCGGAAAGCTGCGGCGCCGCCGCCTCGCGCCCGAAGACCGCGAGCACGAGATCGTCCAGTCGGCCATCAGCTTCTTTGCCAGGCAGGGCTTCGAGGGCAGCACACGCGACCTAGCCCAGCAGCTGGGCGTCTCGCAGCCGCTGCTGTACCGCTATTTCCCCACCAAGGAAGCACTGGTCGACCGCGTCTACGACGAAGTCTTCGTGCGGCGTTGGAACCCGGAGTGGGAAGAGTGGCTCGCTGACCGCTCGCACTCGCTCGAGGACCGCCTCAAGCGCTACCTCAAGGACTACGCGCACTTCGTGCTCCGCGGCGAATGGGTGCGCATCTTCATGTACGCGGGCTTGAGCCGCGCCGGCGTGAACCAGCGCTACCTGGCGCGCCTGCGCGAGCGCCATTTCCTGCTGATCGCGCGCGAACTGCGCTTTGCCTACGACATTCCAGATCCCGAGAACGCCGAGGCCGAGGACGAAGAGGTCGAACTCATCTGGGCCATGCACTCCAGCGTGTTCTACATCGGCGTTCGCAAGTGGGTTTACGATCTTGCCGCGCCTCGGAATATTGATCGATTGATCGATATGAGGGTCGAATCCTTCCTGCACGGGGCACCGAAGGTGCTGTTGGCCGACCGAAAGTCGACCTGAGCTTCAGCCGGCCCGCGCCAGCAGCGCATCCAGAAAGCGCAGCGCTGCCTGACCGAGCGCGTCGGGGCGCCAGACGATGCGGTAGTCGGTGCGCATCTCCAGCAGCGGAAGGTCGCGCACCACGATGTTCTCGCCCGAGAACTGCACCAGGCTTTCTTGCGCCGCGCACAAGCCGAAGCCGCTCGCGACCAGCGCCAGCGCCGAGATGATGTCGCCTGCGACGCAGGCCACGCGCGGCTCGAAACTCAGGCGGTGGCAGGCCAGCATGAACTTCGCGCGCAGCGACGGGCCGCTGCGCTCGGGCGTCACCACCCACTCGGCATCGACCAGTTGGCCTGCCGAGATCTCCGGCGCCGCGACCAGCGGATGCGCACGCGGCATCAGCAGCACGTAGCGCTCCGAACTGTAGACCGCCGAAGCCAGCGCGGGATCGGTGAGCTCCTGCGTCTGCACCGCGAAATCGATTCGCCCCCGGCGCAGTTGTTCCAGTTGCTCGCTCTCCGGCGCGCCCTCGAACTGGAACCGGATCGCGGGGTGCGCGGCCTGCACCCGCTGGGCGGTGTCCGGGATGATGCCGTTGTAGAGCGCGCCCGGCATGTGGCCGATGACCACCGTGCCGCCGGTACCGCCGGCCCGGCGCTGCAAGTCGAGCATCAGGCGCTCGTTGCCGAGCAGGAGTTGGCGCGCGTTGAGGAGCAGTTCGCGTCCGGCGTTGTTGAGCCGCAGGCTGCGGCCGACGCGATCGAACAGCGCGAAGCCGATTTTTTCCTCGAGGTTAAGGATGGTGCGGCTCAGCGGCGAGGCCGAGATGTGCAGCAGCTGTGCCGCCCTCGAGATGCTCTCGTTCTCCGCCACGCAGACGAAGTGCTTCAGCGTCCGGAGGTCGATGAGGTTCATGGGGTCGTGCTCGGGTGCGAAGACCGGAGTCTAAATAATTCGGACCTTGGATGTCCGAGATCGTGAGAAAGATTGTCCTTTTCAGTCATCTTCTCGTTAACGATCATTCGATCAACGCTGATGGCGCTTGCCGCCCGGCGGACACCGACCGCGGGCCCCGCCCGTCAACCTCCGAAGTCCCCTGGGCGTCCGATATGACTCAAACCCTTCCCGCGTCCGTACAGCGCAAAGTGATCAGGCGGATCATTCCGATCCTGATGCTGATGTACACCATGGCGTACCTCGACCGCATCAACATCGGGACCGCGGCTCTGCGCATGAATGCCGAGCTGGGCATCAGCCAGCAGGTGTTCGGCCTGGCGGCAGGCCTGTTCTTCGTGGGCTACCTGGTGATGGAGATCCCCAGCAACATCATCCTGCACCGGATCGGCGCGCGCATCTGGCTCACGCGGATCATGGTGACCTGGGGCCTGATCTCGGCCTGCACGGCCTTCGTGCAGAACGGCTGGCAGTTGATCGCGATCCGCATGCTGCTGGGCGTCGCCGAAGCCGGATTGTTTCCGGGCCTGATCTACTGCTTGGCGCTGTGGTTTCCGCCGGGCCTGCGCGGACGCATGCTGGTGATCGCCGTGCTGCCCTGGGCGGTCATCGTGGGCACGCCGATGTCGGCCGCGATCGTCCAGTACGCCGACGGACTCTTCGGCTTCTCAGGCTGGCGGATCATGCTCTTCGTCGAGGGGCTGCTGCCAGTGCTGCTGGGCTTCTACTCGATCCGCTTCCTGACCTCGAAGCCCGAGGAGGCCGATTGGCTGACCGATGAAGAGAAGCGACAGGTCATCGCCGCTCGCGACAGCGGCGACGCCCACGCATCCGCCGGCGAGCCGCCGCTGCGCACCACCTTGCTCCAGCCGCACCTGATCCTGCTGTCGCTCGCCTATGCGACGGCGCAGATGGGCTTCTACGCGAGCCTGATCTTCACGCCGCAGATCGTGCAGGAGTTCGGCCGCCTCTTCGGCGTCGCGCTGTCGACTGTCCAGGTCGGCCTGCTGGCGGCGATACCGAGCGTGTTCGGCATGGTGATCTACTGGTTCTGGGTCGCGCACTCTGACCGCACGAACGAGCGCGTGTGGCATGCCATCGCCGCCTTCGTGACCGCCGCCGTGGGCATCGGCATCCTGGTCAGCGTGCCTAACCTCTATGCTTCGATCGCCGGGTTGTCGCTGCTGACGGCGGGCCTGGTCAGCGGGCCGATCTGCATCTGGCAACTGACCGGTGTCGGCGTGAGGGGCAAGACCGCCGCCGTGGTGTTTGCGTATGTCAACTGCTTCGGCATCCTCGGCTCGATGTTCAGCCCGTATTTCATCGGGCTGCTGAAGGACCGCACGGGCTCCTATGACGCGGGACTGCTGTTCCTCGCGATCGCCGCGCTGCTCGGCGCCGTCTTCGTCTACCTGGCCGGCCGGCTCATGCGGCGCCGGGCCCTCATCAGGCCGCCGGCCGCGCCGGTGCGCCGCTACGAACCGGCGACGCGCTGAGCTCGCATCTTCATCCACATACCCACCGAAGGAACCCCAGTGATTCATTTTGACCATGTCTGCATGGCAGCTCCGAACGTCTACGAGTCGACTTTCCGGCTCAGCAAGGAGACGGGTCTCGGCAACTACGACGGCGGCTTCTTTCCGCTCTACGGCATCGGCCACCGCGTGGTGCCGCTCGCGCCCGACATCTACATCGAGGTCGAGAGCGTGATCGACCGTCGGCCTCTCGCGCACGGCGAGCCGTTGACCGTCTTCATGGAGCGCCAGACGCGCGAGGGCGACTGTTTCCTCGGCTGGTGCCTGCGTTCGGACACGCTCGAAGAGCTCGAGGCTTTCGCGGCGCACCACGGCACGACGATCGATCCCAACACCACGGGCCATGAGGCCGGCCGTCAGATGATGAACGGCGCGCGCGGCTTCGCGCTACAGGCGCCGAGCGCGACCGTGGCCTGGCCGATCGGCAAGCCCAACCTCTACTTCAAGCCGGGCAGCGGCACGCACGTCGCGAGCCTGCCGGTGGTGCCGGGCTCCGGCGAGGTGCAAGGGCAGGGTCTGGCGTGGATCGAGATCGGCGAAACGCATTCGGATCTCAAGGGCTGGCTCGGCGACGTCGCTTCACCGTCGGACTTTCCGTTCGAGATTCGCTACAACGGCGGCTCTTCGGGCCTTTACGCGATGGGCGTGCAGACCGACCGCGGCGTGGTGGAGATCCGCCGGCCACCGGTCCGTATTGGCTGAACCCCGGCCCCCTACGTCGGCCACTGGAAGCGCATCGCCTCGATGAATCGCTTCAGCTTCGGCGGCTGCAGTCGCGCCTGCGGGTAGGTCAGATAGACCGGCAGGGCGGCGGCCTGCCACTCGGGCACCAGCTGGACCAGGCGGCCTTGGGCGAGATCCTCGGCCAGCAGCCAGGTCGACCCCACGCACACGCCCATGCCCATCGCGGCGGCGCTGCGCAGGGCGTAGAGACTGTCGGTGCTCAGGCGCGGGCGCAGGGCGACGCGGCAGCTCTCGCCGCTTTTCGCGTGCGAGAGCAGGATCTCGGTGCGGTAGAAGGTGCGCAGCGCGAGCCACGGCAGTGCCGCGAGTTCGCGCGCGTGCGTCGGTGCCGGCTGGCCCTCGAGCACCGAAGGCGCAGCGACCACGATGCGGGGTACCTCGCTGAGCTTGATGGCGACGACGCCGAGGTCGTTCACCTCGCCGACCTGGATCGCGCAGTCGACCCCCTCGGCGATGAAGTCGGGTCGCCGGTCGTGCAGCAGCCATTCGACGCTGACCCGCGGATGGCGGCGGAGGTAGTCGGCCAGCGGCCCGATCAGCAACTGCTGGCCGAAGGCATGCGGCGCCACCACGCGCAGCATGCCTTCGGGATCGTCGTCGTCGCCCCGCAGGTCGGCCTCGAAGGCGTGCCAGCTCTCGATCAGTTCCCTGGCGCGCTCGACGCAGCGCTCGCCGTCTTCGGTCAGCTTCATCGCGTGCGTGGAGCGGCGCAGCAGCCGCACCCCGAGCAAGCGCTCGAGCGCCTGCAGCCGGCGACTGACCGTCGGCTGCGTGGTCCGCATCTGCGCGGCCGCGGCTGACAGGCTGCCCGCCTCGACGATCTGCACGAAGGTTTTCATCAACTCGATGCGGTCGGACGAGGCGGCGATGGAGGAGGGGAGGGTAGACGGCGGCATGGTTGCAGCGTTCTTGTATGCGTCAATCGTATAACTGTTGTGCGCTTCTCTCGGCTACCAATGGAACGGCAGTGGACTCAAACTCCAACCCATTCAAAGAAATCAAGGGTTTACACCATGTCATCCATTCATACAGTGCATGCGAGCGCTGTCCGCGACGCCGAGGCGCTGCCCGCGCACATGCCGGCTTCGCTGGTCTTGCTGCTGGCCAGCGGCGCCGGTCTGGCGGTGGCGTCGATCTATTACAGCCAACCGATGCTGGGCGTCCTGGGCGCCGACATCGGCGCCTCGACCCGTGAGGTCGGTTTCGTGCCCACGCTGACGCAACTGGGCTACGCGCTCGGCATCCTGCTGCTGGCGCCGCTCGGCGACCGCTTCGACCGGCGCCGCATCATCCTCGCGAAAGCCGCGGTGCTGTGCGCGGCCTTGCTGCTGGCCGGTGCCGCACCCGGCATCGGGCTGCTGCTGGTGGCCAGCCTGGCGATCGGCCTGGCCGCCTCCATGGCGCAGGACATCGTGCCGGCCGCCGCCACGCTGGCGCCCGAGTCGCATCGCGGCAAGGTGGTCGGCATGGTCATGACCGGCCTGCTGCTCGGGATCCTGCTGTCGCGCGTGGTGAGCGGCTTCGTGGCCGAGCATTTCGGCTGGCGCGCGATGTTCGTTGCGGCGGCGGCCAGCATCGCGCTGATCAGTGCTGCAGCCTGGCGCGGACTGCCGCGTTTTCGGCCCACGACGCAGCTGGCCTACGGTGCGCTTCTGGGCTCGCTGACCGCGCTGTGGCGGCGCCATCCCAGCCTGCGCCTGGCGACGCTGGCGCAGGGGCTTCTGGCGATCGGCTTCAGCGCGTTCTGGTCGACGCTGGCCGTGATGCTGCACGGCGAACCCTTTCATCTCGGCAGCGCCGCGGCCGGCGCATTCGGGCTGGCCGGTGCCGCCGGCGCGCTCGCCGCGCCGCTCGCCGGCCGCCTGGCCGACAGCCGCGGCCCCGAACTCGTGACGCGCCTCGGCGCCGGACTGGTCGTGGTGTCGTTCGCCGCCATGGCGCTGATGCCGCTGCTGTCGCCCCACGCGCAGTTGTGGCTGCTCGCGGCCAGCGCCATCGGCTTCGACCTCGGCGTGCAGGCCACGCTGATCGCGCACCAGACCATCGTCTACGGCATCGAGCCCGCGGCGCGCAGCCGGCTCAACGCGGTCCTGTTCACCGGCATGTTCATCGGCATGGCAGCCGGCTCTGCGCTGGCCGCGCTGCTGCTGCCGCCATGGGGCTGGATGGGCGTGACCGCGCTGGCGACGGCGTCGGGGGTGGGCGCGCTCGCGATGCGGCTGTGGCCTGCGCGGCAGGCGGCTTGAACGAGGCGTTGGCCGAGTCGGTCAGGGACTTGAAGATTAACCTGGAGTGAAAGAGAAACATCTTCGACGATTTCGGCGGACCCGAAGTTCTCGTGACCCGCGAGGTCGCCTCCCCGGAAGTCCGACCCCACGAGCTGATGGTGCGCCAACGCCTCCATAGGGGTCGACCGCGCCGACATTTCGCATCGCAAGGGTGCCGTCCACCACGAACCCGAGTCGACCGCTTGCGAGCGCGGCCGCGCGTTCGAGCGCAGCGGTGAGGACGTGGCCGAGAAGCTCGATCACGTTCACGGCGTGTTCGCCGCGGAGCGGCATGTTCGAGGCAAGTGGGCCTTTTGGAATTTGCCACACGCTGATCCAGGCGTCGGTGCACGCTCATCCCCACAGCCAGTCCGCCACAGCCAATCCGCCACAGAAAGATCGTCGACGCGGAGTGGCTCCTGGCGGTACTTCGCCACCATCACGTGCGCCAGGAGGCCTGCTACTCCACTGAATTGTTGAAATCGCACTGATTGCAGTATTCAGTCTTGGCCCGCCCGATCAACATTCTGGGCCCGTTGGAGCCCGTGTCGGAACGGCCCCCAACATAGACTGGATTCAGTCGAGTTCGAGCGATGGAACGGCGTCCATCAGCCGATGCAATGCATGCAGCTCTGGCCGTCTGCCAGCTTCGACCGGCTGGGATGGGCAGCGCTTGGTCATCTTCGTACGAAACGAATCTGGCTCGGTCGCGACCAATGCCATTGGTTTGGACTCCTGAATCGAACTGAACTGCAGCAGTTGATTTGTTCAGAACTTCCGACTCGCCATCCTTCTGCAAGATTCTCCTTGACCATGCCACTCCGCTCCACGGCCTCCTCAACGAACGCCAACCATAATCCTGTCACGGTCTTCGGCCCCGACTTTCCCTTCGCGTTCGACGAATGGATCCAGCACTCCGCCGGATTGGGAGTGTTACCGCCAGAGCACCATGGCGCCGAGGTCGCCATCGTGGGTGCGGGCATGGCTGGAATCGTGGCTGCCTACGAGCTGATGAAGCTCGGGCTCAAGCCGGTCATCTACGAGGCATCGAAATTGGGTGGCCGCCTTCGCTCGCAGGCATTCGAAGGCGGCCAGGGAGTGATCGCCGAACTCGGCGGGATGCGCTTCCCGGTTTCCGGCACCACCTTCTATGAGTACGTCGACGCGTTGGGCCTGGAGACGCGGCCGTTCCCGAATCCACTCACGCCGGCATCCGGCAGCACCGTGGTGGATCTCGAGGGGTTGACGCGCTACGCGCAGAGGCTGTCGGATCTTCCGCCGATGTTCAGGCAGGTTGCCGACGCTTGGCGCGACGCGCTGGAGGATGGCGCGCAGTTCACCGCGATCCAGGACGCGATCCGCAAGCGGGATGTGCCGACCCTGAAGTCGCTCTGGAACCGGCTGGTTCCACTGTGGGACGACCGCACGTTCTACGACTTCGTTGCCACCTCCAAGGCCTTTGCCCAGCTGTCGTTCCAGCACCGCGAAGTGTTCGGCCAGGTCGGATTCGGCACCGGTGGATGGGACTCCGATTTCCCGAACTCGATGCTGGAGATCCTTCGCGTCGTGATGACCAACTGCGATGAAGAGCAGCGACTGATCGTCGGCGGTGTGGAGCAGGTGCCGCTTGGCCTGTGGCAACACGCGCCGAGCGACATCGTCCACTGGCCTGCGGGCACCACCTTGGCCAGCCTTCACGGAGGCGCCCCTCGCGCAGGCGTGGCGGCCATTCGCCGCCAGCAGGACGGCCGTCTGGCGGTGATCGATCGCTGGGGCGGGCAGCAGTCCTACGCTGCCGTGTTGGCTACATGCCAGAGTTGGCTACTGACCACCCAGATCGATTGCGACGAATCCCTCTTCTCCCACAAGATGTGGATGGCGCTTGACCGGACGCGCTATATGCAATCGAGCAAGACCTTCGTCATGGTGGACCGCCCTTTCTGGAAGGACAAGGACCCTGAAACCGGCCGGGACGTGATGAGCATGACTCTCACGGATCGCCTCACGCGCGGGACCTATCTCTTCGACAATGGCCCGGACAAGCCAGGCGTCATCTGCCTGTCCTATGCGTGGATGGGCGATGCACTCAAGATGCTGCCGCAGTCTCCGGAAAAGCGCGTCAAGCTCGCGCTTGGCGCCTTGAAAAAAATCTATCCCAAGGTGGACATTGCCAGCCACATCATCGGTGATCCGATCACGATCTCATGGGAGGCCGATCCGCATTTCCTGGGCGCGTTCAAAGGCGCGCTGCCCGGCCACTACCGCTACAACCAGCGCATGTTTGCGCATTTCATGCAGGACGACATGCCGGCCGCGGAGCGTGGAATCTTCATCGCAGGAGACGACGTCTCCTGGACGCCGGCATGGGTGGAAGGTGCCGTGCAGACCAGGTCGCCGGCATTCGCCCGCTTCGCGAAGCTGTAGCGGCCAAGTTCAAGCGGGAAAACGGCCTGGACGTGCGCTGGCAGGACACACTCGTGACCAGCGGCGGTAAGCAGGCGATCTTCAATGCGCTGGCTGCGACGCTCAACGAGGGCGATGAGGTGGTTGTGCCGGCGCCCTTTTGGGTGAGCTATCCCGAGATCGTGCAGATCTGCGGCGGCACGTCCGTGCCGGTGCTTTGCGGCGCTGCAGATGGCTTCAGACTGACACCTCGGGCACTGCGAGATGCGCTCACAGCGAGAACGCGCTGGCTGATCCTGAACTCCCCGTCGAACCCCACGGGTGCCGTCTACAGCCGTGCAGAACTGGATGCGCTTGGCACGGCGCTGAAGGAGTTTCCGGACGTTCTCGTGCTGTCCGACGACATCTACGAGCACCTGATCTTTGATGGCGAACAGTTCTCCACGCTGGCTCAGGTGCGGCCGGATCTCGGCGATCGCGTGCTGACCATGAACGGTGTCTCCAAGGGTTACGCCATGACGGGCTGGCGAATCGGCTTTGCAGCCGGCCCGGCTTGGCTCATCCAGGCGATGGAGAAACTGCAGGGGCAGCAGACCTCAGGCGCGTGCACCATCGCGCAACACGCCGCCCTTGCCGCCTTGGAAGGTCCCCAGGACTTTATTCGGGTGTCACGTCAAGCCTTCGAGCGACGCCGTGACTTGGTGGTAGCCGGATTGAACGCGGCCCCAGGATTGTCCTGCGAGACGCCGAAAGGCGCGTTCTATGCGTTCGCATCATGCGAGGGGCTGATTGGGAAAATGTCCCCAGCCGGAACAAGGCTCGCGACGGACGACGATGTGGCTACCGCGTTGCTGGAAGAGGCACATGTGGCAGTGGTTCCGGGAAGTGCCTTTGGTCTTGCGCCGTTCATCCGCATTTCGTACGCACTGGACGATTCGGCTCTTTTGAAAGCCTGTGAAGCGATCCAGAGCTTCTGCAAGCGCTGCTTTTGATGTCACCAACATGAACGCGCATCAGGCGAACAGATTGCGATCGAGGACCTTGCGCGGGTCGGTGTAGTCCTCGTCCCACCACGCCTTTTGCCCGGTCGGGGGTGGCTTCTTCAACTGGATGGGCTTGGCGGAAGCATCCGCCTTGGCCTGGAGATTGCGGAAGCGGTAGTGATCGAAGATGGTCAGCGCCTGAATCATGTAGGACACCGCGATGCGGCGGTCCTTGATCAGGAGGAGGTTCTCGCCGTTCTTGACATCCGCGGGCTCCGAAAAGTTGTACGAGCCCATGTAGACGCGAGCCGTGGGCTTGTCGAAGTCGATCACGATGAACTTGTGATGCATGCGCGTCCCGCCGCCCTTCGGGTTTAGCGCCGTGGGTTCGCTCTTGAACGGCTCGGGGAGGTGCTCCTCCAGGTTGGCGGCGAAGACGGGCGCGACCTTGCCATCGGGCAGATGGAGGTCCAGGCCTCCCTTTCTCTTGTCGGAGGCGCCGTACACGAAGATGCCGGCCCTCTTGGTGACTGCCTCGATGGCTGCGGTCACGTCACCTCCGGTCTGGTTCAGGAAGGCCAGCGAATAGAAGACCGAGGACGTCGCTGCCCGAATGTCGTCGCCAATGGAATTGAGAACACCTTTGTCCTCGGAGTGCGGCGAGAACGTGACCTTGGCGTCAATGCCAGCGAGTTCGAGGCTGTGCCACTTGGTGGAGTCGGTCGGTCCGAAGTCCTTGACGAAGGCGTTGTCCCAGTAGTCCTCGAACGCATCGATGAACGGCTGAATGGCCTTCTTTCCCCGCACCACCAAGGCGTTGTTCGATTGAACAAACTGGCCGCGCCAGGTGAAGTTCGTGGAGCCGCAGATGGCGACCTTCACAGCGCTGCCATCGACGACGATGCTCTTGTTGTGCTGCAAGTTGCTCATGTGGTGGCGCTTGACTTGGCCGGCGCTGGCTGTCTTGGCGAGGCGTTGAGCGGCCTGGGACTCGGCGGAGGTCTCGGGTTTGTGGTCGGCGCTGTTGTCGATGATGATCCAGAGGCGCTTCTTCAGCTTCCTGAGGCGGTTGATGATCGCGGGATCGTTCAGGTCGTAGGCCACGACGCGCACAAGTGCGGTTTCGTCGGCGATGGCTGCGTCGAGCGCTTCGAGAATCGCGCTGCGGGCCTCGAATCCCATCCACTTGAGCGCCTCCTCGGCCTTTGGGTGCGTCGGGGCGAAGTTGACTCCTTCGTCGGCGGTTGCGGGGATGAGCGTGTCGAGACCGTGGGCGGCTGTGACGTAGCGATCGACGAAGGCCTGGGAAGAGACGAAGCCACGCGTGAAGGTGACATTGAGTTTCTCGGGGTAGGTCTCCCGGGCGAGGACGATGCTCACCTCCTGGGTTTCGCCATAGCTGAGGTCGCCCGAGGCGGCCATGAACACCGGCGTCACCCTGTAGGTGAACTCACCCTCCAGATCGGCGTTAACGGGGAAGTGGACCCAGCGGAACTTCTGGATCGGCGAGACCCGGCTGGAGGTGCGCTCCTTGCTGACGCTTCCATCCGGGTTCGGGAAGTTGATGCGATTCTTGATTGCCCAGAAGCGGTCGCCGTCGGGCTCCTTGTACTCAAGCGCGAAGCCGACGAAGTCGCGAGGAGGTTTGGGGTCCTTCCAGTTCATGGCAAGCAGAGCCATGCCGTCGCCCCGATGAACCTTCAGGGTGAACGGGGCGTTGGGATTCTGTCCAACGATTTGGAAGTCGCGAGTTGCCATGTGCTCTCCTCTAGGAAGGCTTACTCAAAGCGTGCGGAACGTCTGCTGCGTCTTGGCTGCTGACCCGCTTGCCGAGGAAGATTGCGTCGAGCCGTCATCGCTCAGAAGGTCTACGTTCTTCGAGTCGGCGATCGGGACCAAGGCCTCGGGATAGAACCTCGAGTGCGGTTCAAACTGCAAGGCTGGCACCGCCTGCGGGCTTCCCGACCAGAAGAAGAGCGCAAATGTCCCCGTGTCTCCCACCGGCCCGGCGACCATGAGGTAGTGATCGCTCACGCTGGCCCCGCCTTCGGTGTCCGAAGCCTTGTCTCCGGTCTTCAGGAATTTCGCGAGGTCAGTGGCCTTTCCCACGGGCTTGGCTTGTCCTCGCGCGTAGATGAGAAGGGTGTTGCACTCGTCCTCGGCAACTGCGAAGTGGCGCTCGTCGAGCGCGACGGCTGCGGACACCTCGATCATGCCGACGTAGAAGTCCCCTGGCGGGGGTTGCGCGAAGCATACGAAGACTGGAGCGGCCAACGCCAGTACCGGCCACGATCTCGGCCAGGGAACCTGATGCAGACCCATTGGACCCTCCCACAACATCGTGCCAATCTTTGCCCGTGCGGAGAACTCGGGGCAGCGGCTCTTCGAACCCGTGGAGTGGGCGACCATACGCCGGGAGGAGGCCTTTGTCATCCCTTGGATGTACGACGACCGGCCCCACTTGCCGGTCGGCGCTCGAGAGCGAGGATCAAGCGTCCGGGGGGAGGCCAGGTTCGAGTCCGACCGTCAGCTTTTGGGGTGGCGAGATCAGAACAGCGGATGACTCTTCAGGGTCGTCCCCGTGAGTTCGAGCGGGAAGGAAGCAGTCGTCAGTGAGGCGGGACTCGACTGGCGGCAGCGAGAGGGCAACTGAACTTCGCATAGCTGCCGCTCGGGACGGCACCGGTGACTGCGTCGAACGACGGCTTGACGGCCTGCAAGGACGTAGCAGCTGATCGTCATCTCGGACTTCGCGACGATCAAGTGTGGTGACGCCGCGTGTCTGATCATTAAGTCTGAGCCGGGACGCAGTCCTGGTCGGCGCGCGCTGGCTCGACTCCGCGCTCGAACCGTCCCTAGCATCGCCAGCGCGGATCCTGCGATCCATCGCTCCGAAAGTTCCGAACAACGTGAGTCAACTCAGTTGTCGTCGCGCTCTTCGATCTTCTTTGCTACCCCCGCCTTGACTGCCTTGACTGCCTTGACTGCCTTGACCTTGGACACTCGCTTAACGGTTTGCGGTGATTTCGCAGATGTTCCAAATGCACCGCTGACCTTCGCCTTTTCGGCTAAAAGCCCACCAAGCAAAACATCGGTCACAGATTCTGCGATCTGGGCTCCA
Organism: Variovorax sp. P5_A3; assembly: GCF_056400665.1. Lineage (NCBI taxonomy): Bacteria > Pseudomonadati > Pseudomonadota > Betaproteobacteria > Burkholderiales > Comamonadaceae > Variovorax > Variovorax sp. P5_A3. The sequence goes on from NZ_JBFUKW010000027.1 coordinate 57,437, forward strand.
GTCAGGCGCCCACCTGGCTGATACCAACGCGGAAACCAGTGGATCGCTCCCATGAACGTGAAGATTGCAAGCTTGGGGTCTACGGCGCGGATTGAGCCATCTTTGACGCCACGGTGGATCGCCGCGACTAGGCGTTTTTCGAAGCCCTTCTGATGCTTGATGACTTCTGCGCGGTCGTCCGGGCGCAAAGAATCAACCTCCATCAGTACCGCACATGGGCCGAGTTCATCAGTGAGCAGAAGAATAAAGTGTGTGATGACGTTGCGAAGCACGTCAGCGCCGGTGCCCCCTCGTTCTTCAGCAAAGGCAAAAGCCCGGTCTCCGATCTCGATTGCCATCAGCTGGCATTCCATCAGGATCTCTTGCTTGTCTTTGACGTAGTTGTACAGCGTGCCCTTTGACACCTGAAGTACCTTGGCCACGTCGTCCAACGACGTGTTGTGATAACCGTATCGACTGAAGGCGCGGCCAGCTTCCTTCAAGACCGCTTCGCGCTTTATCTTGTGAACCTCGGTACTTGTCTTCAGCGTGTTCTTCCAGTGTGGCAAGGCAGGTCCCTTTCTGATTCATGGCACATATGAATCGATGATAACAGCGCTTGTACGATGAAGTCAGATTACTGACGTACATGAACAAAGCCGCTATTACACCCAGCAAACGCGGGCTAGAAAGCGTTCTGCTTAGGCATGCTTCGCGCGAAGGTCTGCCAACCGGTGCTCCTGCACGGCCACTTTCGGGAGGCTCTTTGCTGCGCACGCTACGGGCTTTCAGCACGCGCTCTGGCTTAGGCGTAAACCCCGATGTGACTCTAGAGTCAGAAAGTAGTAACCTAGAGTCACGCCGCCCGATGGCGATGCGAAACATGGAACGATAGACGCGCCGATCAATGCCTAACCAGGAAATGCACTATGTGGACTGTTCGACTTGACGCCCGTGACGGGCATCACACCCGCCAAGGTAAAAAGCGCGTGATGTCTGACCTCGTGGTACGGGCGCTGGGCACGGTCATTACCCTGGGGATGCTGACTTCGAACGCGCTGGCCGCTGCGGACACGGGCATCACACAGGACAAGGTTGTCATCGGAACGCATTTGCCTCTCACCGGCCCGGCCAGCTCAGTCGGCATCGGCTTTCGCGCCGGTGTGCAGATGGCCCTAGCTGAAATTAACGGCAAGGGAGGTGTCAACGGGCGGCTCCTGGAGGTGGTGTTTGAAGACGACGCCGGCACGGCGGAGGGCGCGGTCTCTGCTGTTCGCCGCCTGCTGGACCGCAGCAGCGTGTTCGGGATTCTTTCGGGAGGCACGAGCACCTCGGTGGTCGCCGTTGTGCCCCTGATCCAACAGCGCCAAATTCCATACCTTGCTTCACTTGCGTCCGATCCGCGCGTCCTCGAGAAATTCAGCCCTTATGTGTTTACGGGCTCGACAGTGGCCCGAAGCGACGTTGCTGCGTCTACGACGCGCTTCATGACCACGACCCTGCACACCCGCACGGTTTCCTTCCTGTACAGCGGCGAAGCCAACTGCCAGTCCGGCGTGGATCTTCTGGCCGCCGCGCTGACGCAGGCCGGGGCTGAGATCAAGGGCAAGCAACGCTTCAATTCCGGCGACACCGACTTCACGGCGCAAGCCCACGCGTTGGTCTCCCAGGCCGCGGATACGGTCTACCTCTGCGGGACGCCGGTGGACGGCGGGCGAATTCTTCCGCAACTGCGTCGCGCCGGCGTCAATGCCCGGTACGTAGGCGATTCTGCACTGGCGGATCCCAACACCCTTACCGTCGCAGGCAAGGACGCGGAAGGATTCTTCACCTTTTGGGGGGCGTCCAACCAGTTCATGGATGACACCACAGGTGTCATGGGGCAGTGGCGCAATCGTTTCAAGCAAATGCTTCCGGATGCACCGCGCGGTACGCCGAACCTGTTCTCGCTCGGGGGATATACCGATTTCTATGTATTTGCCGAAGGCCTTCGTCGGGCCGGAAAAGTGCCGACCCGAGAAGGCTTCGTAAAAGGCATGGAAGAGATGCAGAACTTCGTGGCCGGCAAGGACTCGTATTGGACATTCGCCTTGCCGATCGGCTTGCCGCGCAGCTTTGGCCCGGATAGCCACAAGGGCAACCGCATTCAGATGCCGGTGGTCGTCAAGAACGGCCAACTTGTCTCTGCAGCCGACCGCTAAGGCATAGGGCATGAGTCTCCTCTTCGGCGGGCTTGCCATCGGCGCGGTCTATGCCCTCGTGGCGATCGGAATTGTTCTCGTATATCGCACGACGAACATCGTCAATTTCGCGCAGGGTGAACTGCTGATGGCGGGGGCTTATGCGTATGCCCTCTTGCTCGAAGCCGGCGCCCCGAGCACTGTCGCCCTCGTCGGCGCGTTGGCTGCGGGAGCACTTTCGGGGTTGCTCTGCTTCTTCGTGACGCACGTGCTACTGCGTCGTGCGAGCGAGCTCGGCGTTGGCATCGGCACTCTCGCCCTTTTGATCCTGATGCAGTCCGTGGCTCGTCATCTGTTCACCGACGACCCACGTTCTGTCGAGGCTTGGCTCGTTGGTCCTGCAACTGTCATGGTCGGCAGCGCAAATCTGACGGCCAACTCGCTGTTGACCATCGCGTTGACGCTGATCGTCTCCGGTGTGCTCCTTTGGTGGCTGCAGTCGACGCTGTTCGGCCAGGCGATGCGCGCCGTGGCAGAGAACCGGGCGCGCGCTGCGCTCACCGGCATCAGCGTTCCGCGAACGCTCGCGGTGAGCTGGATGACAGGGGGCGTCCTCGCGGCCCTTGGTGGTGTGATGCTCGCGCCGATCACGGGGGTGTACCCCACGATTGGCTCTGCGGTCCTGTTCGCCGCTTTCTTCGCGACGGTGCTGGGAGGATTTCACAGCTTGATGGGAGCGCTGATTGGCGGCTTCCTGCTCGGAATCGTCGAGACGTACGCCAACGTGTACTTCGGTGGTGCCTACCGCAATGTCGTCATCTTCGTGGTCTTGTTGGGCGTGCTGATCGTCAGGCCCCAAGGAATCGTCGGCATGTTCCGTTTGAGGACATTTTAAATGATGCGCCCATTGCTGACCGGTATTGCGTTGGGTGTTGTCGCCGTCGCCGCACTGCAGCTCTTTGGTGACTATGGACAGTTCGTCGCCGGCCAATTCTGCGTGCTCATCATCGTCACTGCCGGCCTGAACCTGCTCATGGGGGTCGCGGGCTTGCTTTCGGTCGCCAGTGCGGCGTTCGTAGGCCTCGGCGCCAATGTCGCAACGATACTGATGATGAGAGCGGGACTTCCGTATCCGTTGGCGGTGCTCGCGGCCCTAGCTGCGGGCTGGACTATTGGGTGGCTCATCGGTTTGCTCTCTGTGCGCGTCCAGGGCTTCTATCTGGCCGTGGTGACGCTGGGCTTTCTCCAGGTCTTTCTCGTGATCCTCGACGTTGGAGAATCTGTCACAGGGGGCGGCTATGGCCTCGTCGTCCCGACGGCCTCGCTTCCCCTCCTGGGGGAGTTGACCCAGACCAAGATCGCGGCGTGCATCGTGTTCCTCGCAGTTGTGATGCTGCCTTTGCTGCAAAGCCTGATGACATCGCGATTCGGTCGAGGGTGGGTAGCACTGAAGGACCATCCCGCGGCAGCCGAACTATGTGGCATCGACCCGGGCAGGTACAAGACACTGGCATTTGCGACCTCCGGTCTTCTGATCAGCCTCGCCGGAGCGTTGCAGGCGGTGCTGCTGGGCGTGACCAACCCGAGCGCGTACAACGCGTACGTCTCTATCACCCATATCTCATACGTCGTTGTCGGCGGCATGACGGCGAGCATTGTCGGAGCGATCGCCGGTCCTCTGGTCCTGTTCGTCGGCCCCGAACTGGTCCGTGACCTTGGGCAGTATCGTGAGATCTTCTTCGGCAGCGTGATGCTGCTGGCGCTGGTCATCGCGCCTAGAGGATTCTCCGGCCTATTCGAAGATCTAGATCGACGCTTGCGTCACGCTAAGAAGGATGTGCGATGAGCGTTCTTCAACTGAGCCATGTCGTCGTTCAGTTCGGAGGACTGCGAGCACTTGACAACTTTGATATCACGGTTGAGCCAGGCGAAGTTCACGGACTCATCGGTCCCAACGGGGCCGGCAAAACAACGGCAATGAACGTGGCCTGCGGGCTGGTGACGCCAACTGCCGGCGGTGTGCGCATCGCCGGCGAGAACATCCCACGGCGCAAGAGCGACCTGGCGGCGCGCGGATTGGCACGCACCTTCCAGACGCCGGCCATGTTCCTCGATCTCGACCCCGTCCAGAACGTAATGCTCGGGCGGCAGTTTGCCGGGCGAGCAAATTTGCTGAGCTCGACGTTCGGATCAACTTCTGCGAAGTTGGAGGAGCAGACGGTTCGCGATGATGCCATCAAAGCGCTCCAACGCGTCGGATATGACGGTCCCTGGCAGGCAAGAACGTCGACGCTCAGCTACGGGTCGAGCCGGATGATCGAAGTCGCAAGGGCCCTGATCTCGAAACCGAAGCTCTTGCTTCTCGACGAACCAACCGCGGGCCTGAGTCAGACGGAGACGGACGACTTCGCCTTGATGCTGAGAGCTTTGAAAGCCGACGATCCGGAGTTGGCCATCGTGCTTGTAGAACACAACGTGCCGTTCGTGTTTGGATTGTGCGATCGGGTCACCGCGATGGCCCAGGGAAGACATATCGGCTGCGGCACGCCGGACGAAGTGCGACGCATGCCCGCGGTTCAGGATTCCTATCTGGGAACGGCCGGTGCGTCGAAGGATCAGCCGCAGCATCCACCGAAGGGCGAGAGCGCGGTGCGGGGGGCCCACAAGACTGCCGACACGGCGCTCGAGGTCTCAGGTCTATCCGCTGGGTACGGGACCGTCTCCGTTTTGCGCGACGTGTCGCTCTCGATTCGAAAGGGCGAGCTGATCGCGTTGATCGGCCGCAACGGGGCGGGAAAGAGTACTTTGTTGGGGTCGATCGCCGGTGCACCGAAGTCAACGGCCGGGGCTGTTCTATTTGGTGGCGAGGCCATCCAGAGCATGGCGACAGAGCAACGTGTGCGAAAGGGCTTGGGCCTCGTGCCTCAAAACGGGGGCGTTCTGGCGGCTCAGACGGTAGAGGAGAACCTTGACCTTGCCGCATTTGCAACTGATTTGCCACGACACACGCTTCGTGCTTACCGAGATGAGACCTACCTTCGATTCAAGATGCTGGCGGAGCGTCGTAAGCAGTTGGCCGGCACCCTCAGTGGTGGGCAACGGCAAATGCTCGCGATCGCCATGGTCCTCATGCGCCGGCCGAAGATTCTGATGCTGGACGAGCCGTCCATCGGTCTGGCCCCCGCCGTCGTCGATGACATGGCCGCTCTCGTGCAGGGTTTGCAGCTTGAAGGAATGACGATTCTGGTGGCCGAACAGAACATGGATTGGGTTGCGCCGCTGGCGGATCGGGCCTATCTGCTGGACACAGGCCGCATCGTTCGCCAACTGAATCCAGAACAGATCGCAGACAAGACGACGCTGGCGACTGCATACCTCGGCGACATGCTGACGGTCTCGCCAACGCGGGCGGAGGCGCTGTGATGCAGACGCTACCAATGGGCCATCAGAATTATCGTGGCGAGTCACGGTGGGTGTCTTCGACCAAAGTCGATCGACAACCCGTGCTCTCGTCTGACGAGTCGCTGGTCTGCGGCACCTTGAGCCACGGCGAAGGAGTCGACGCGCATTACCATGATTTTGGACAGCTTAGATACGCCGCCTGCGGCGTGCTAGTCACCTCCACAGATGCCGGCACCTGGATGGCGCCGCCGAACCGGATCACATGGGTGCCACCGTTGCACGTTCACAGCAGTCGCTCCTATGGAGAGACCGATGTTCGGCTGCTGAATATTCCGGCGTCATTCGCCGGGCAGCTTCCAGCCGAGCCGTCCGTGTTCGTCGCCAGCGCACTGATGCGAGAGGCGTATCTGGCACTCGTCAATGAGCAGGGGTCAATTCACGGCCGGCGCTCGAAGTTGCTTCTCGAGGTCGTCGCCAGTGAGCTTGGGCGAGCGCCCAAGGAATCATTGCGACTCCCGGAACCCAACGACAGGCGGCTCAAAGCACTCACGGCTTTGCTGCACGCAGATCCAGCAAATCCGGCGACGTTGGCAGAACTGGGTCGCAGGACCGGTGCGAGCGAACGGACACTCAGTCGTCTCTTTAGCAGCGAACTGTCGATGAGTTTCCATCAATGGCGCACCTTGCTCCGCGTCCAGTGCGCATTGATCGATCTCGGCGACGGCAGGTCGATCACAGAAACGGCGATGCGGATGGGTTGGGCAAATCCGAGCAGTTTCATTGAGGCCTTCACTGAGCTCGTGGGCGAAACACCCGGGCGCTATCGCGTCGCCGCGCGCGCTGCGAACTGTTGATCCACGTTGGCGGTTTACTCATATTTGTTGGCGGGATGCAGGTGGTGCATCAGTCGACGCAGCCATAGGATAAAGCCATGTCTTCCCTCAACAACGTTCAAGACGCGATGACGCCTACATCTGCCCAGGGCGCCGCGTCGAGCGTGACGGTCGGCGATCTGATCGTGCAGGCACTGTCCCGATACGGCCCATCAGAGGCGTTCGTCGCGGGTGATCGGCGCCTGACCTACGCGCAGACAAGGGACCTTGTCTCGCAGTACATGGCCGCCCTTGCAGCGCGGGGCGTTGGACTTGGCGTGGGCGTCACGATGCTGAGCCCGAACATGCCCGAGTCGTGGATCATTCAGGCTGCGACATTCCTGCTGGGAGGCCGCTTCACCGGTTTGCAGGCGATGGCGTCGGCCGAAGACCACATCGTGGTGTGCGGCGACGCGGACGCCTCGGTGCTGGTGGTGTCAACGTCGTTTGAGGAACACGGACGCCAAGTTGTCGGCCGGGTTGACTCTCTCAGGCATCTGATCGTGGTCCCCGCTGAAGGCGGCTTGCCCGATGGCGAATCACACGGGACACGACCGCTCGATTCCGGCCCGGCCACCGAGGCGGACGTCGCGTTGCTGCAGTACACGGGCGGCACGACCGGAAGGCCGAAGGGCGCGATGCTGTCGCATCGCTCGCTGGTGCACCACTCTTTCAATCACATCGCGGAACATGAGCAACCGCGCCTGCCGCGGTTTCTGGCTTCGGCTCCGCTGACGCATGCAACAGGGCTCGGTGTCCTCCCAACACTCCTCCGGGGAGGCACCGTCGTAATCGAGCAAGGCTTCAACCCGGGTCGATTCCTGGATCTCGTTGAGACCGAACGCATCAACTGCCTCAGCGCCATCCCGACGATGATTTATGCGCTGCTTGACCACGGGCGTCCAGAAACCAGAAACTTGTCCAGCCTGGAAACGATTTGGTATGCCACCGGGCCCATTTCCCCGGGGCGTCTGGCAGAGGCCCGCGAACGCATCGGCCCGGTCTTTTCTCAGGTCTATGGCCAGACTGAATCGACCGGTGTCGGAACCGTCCTGACGAAGGCTGCTCACGCGACCGCAAGCTTGGAGCAGCTTGCTTCCTGCGGTCGTCCCGTCATCGGGAACCGCGTCAGACTCGTCGATGACGACGGTCGTGACGTTCCTTTGGGCGAGGTGGGCGAGATCGCCATGCGAAACCGTGGTGTCATGCTGGGCTACCGGAACCTCCCGGAAGAGACCGAGGCCGCGCTTAAAAACGGATGGCTGCACACCGGCGACCTCGCTCGCCAGGACGACCAGGGGCTGCTGTATATCGTCGACCGCAAGAAGGACATGATCATCTCGGGCGGTTTCAACATTTACGCGAGCGAGGTCGAGAGTGTGCTGACAGGCCACCCGTCCATCAGCTCGGCGGCCGCCATTGGTGTGCCCGACGAGAAATGGGGAGAGAGCGTCACGGCGTTCGTGGTCGCCCGCCCTGGGCAGAACGTCGATGTCGGCGCGCTGAGGGCCTACGTCAAGCAGGTCAAAGGCTCGATGTACGCCCCCAAGGACATCGTGATCGTGGAATCGCTTCCCGTCACCAACGTCGGGAAGGTGGACAAGAAGGCGCTGCGAGCACCCTACTGGGGCAACTCGAAGCGCAACGTCAACTGACATGTGTGGCTCCACCAACAACAGAGGTACTCTCCATTGAGCGCAAACCCACCGCGGCTGATAGATTTCCATTCACACTGGGGGACCGAGCAAGGCTGGAAGGGCAGCCCGCTAGAGAGCCCAGAGGCCCGCAAGGCGATGAAGGGCTACTTCAAGTGGGACGTAAAGTTCGTCAGCGAAGAAGAACAGGCGGCACAGTTCCGTCGCGACAACGTCAGGGTGATGCTCGACTTCGCCTTCACCTATAAGATGGATGTGGGCGCGGTTCGCGAACAGCACGACTACGCATTCGAATACGCCCGCAAGCATCCCGATGTCGTCCTCGGCAACTGGATCAGCATCGATCCAACACAGCCGCAGCATGTCAGGGAACTGGCGCGTTGTCTGAGCGACGGGCCGGGGCTCATCGGACTGTCCGTTAACTCGTACACGCCGGCCGGCACTCCAGACCAGGCCGCATGGGATACCTGTATGAACATGTGCGTCGACGCCAAACGACCGGTGTTGATGTTCGTCGGCATGTCTGCAACCGGTGCCGGAACGCGTGGGGGCGGAGGCATCACCCTAGAAGGCTGCCATCCGCGCTATGTCGATCGCGTCGCCGCCAAGTATCCTGATCTGAACGTGATCGCGGCCCGCGTGGCTTGGCCATGGCAGTCGGAGATGATTGCCACCGCACTGCACAAGTCCAACGTCTGGATGGAGCTCCACGGTTGGTCCCCACGCTACTTCTCCGACGAACTCAAGCGCGAGATCGGCAAACGCCTGAGCAAGAGGGTGTTCTTCGGGGCGGACTACCCCATGCTTCCCCACGAGCGTCTTGTCGAAGAGTGGCGCGAGCTTGGGTTCTCGTCGGACGTGCTGGACGACGTATTTTCTGGCAATGCTGAGGCGTTTCTGGCCTCAATCGGAGTGGAATGATGGATCTGGAACTGAAGAACAAGGTTGCGATCGTCGGCGGCGGCAGTGATGGCTTGGGCTTCGCGATTGCAGATCGTCTCCTGAGCGAAGGCGCTTTAGTCACCATCTTTGCGAGACGCGCAGAAAAGGTCCTAGACGCCGTTGGGCGGCTTGCGGGCAAGTACGGCCAGGATCGGATTCTCGGGCTGGCGGCCAACTGCGCGGACGCCGCTGACCTTGATCGTGTCACCGCGTTGACGGTCGAGCGATTCGGACCTGCCATTCACGTGCTGATTACCAACGACGGGGGTCCGCCGGTCCGCCGAATCACAGAACTGACCGACGAGGTCTGGCAGCAGGCGTTTGAACGCCACTTCTACTATGTGGTGAGGTCTGTGCGTGCGACGTTGCCGCACATGACCACCGAGGGTGGCAGCATTCTCAATGTGGTGTCTGGCATCGTGGAGCGCCCGGCCGTCGGCATGGCAGCGTCCGTGGCAGTGTGGTCCGGCGTGATCGGTTACGCCAAGACCCTTGCCTTGGAGGTTGCGAAGGACAACATCACTGTCAATACCCTGATGGCTGGTCTGTTCGACACTGCCCTGCTGGGCAAGGCTCTCGAAAGACAACCGGAAACGTCCAAGGCGGAACTCGGGCGAGGGATCCCCATGGGACGGATCGGAGAACCGCAGGAATTCGCGGACTTAGTCGCGACGCTGGTCTCACCGCGACTGAAGTTCGTCACAGGCCTCGCCTTTCCGGTCGACGGGGGATCAAGCATCGGCAGTGGAAAAACCTACGAGACGCCAAGCGGCGCGAAATGAACCTGCCCAAACCGCATTGGATTGGGCACGCCCAATTGCTCTGACAGACCACGGGGCGGCGGCCGCTGATCCCGGACCGCCGCGACGGCGGCAACTTGCCCCGAGCGCGTGACCTTCGGCATCGCCCGTGCGACATAGCCGTCGTTGATGACCCAGTCCCCGGATAGCCGCCAATCTGCCGTCGAGCGAGAGAAAGGCCTCTCGTTCTTCCGAGGGGCGAGCCGATCGACTGGCAACTGAACAATTTTGGAGAATCCCATGCGTATTGCTGTCGTTGGTGCAACTGGCCGGATTGGCGCGAAGCTTACCCGGAATCTTCTGAGTGCCGGACACGAGGTAAAGGCTCTTTCCAGAGGCGGGCCAGCCCTTGACGAGTTGGTCAAGCTCGGAGCCGAGCCAATCGTTGGAAGCTTTGACACCGGCACCGGCGCGCTTGACAAGATCTTTGATGGCGCTGACGCCGCCTTCCTGATGGTCAAGACAGATTGGAGCAATCCGCACGGCCACTATCCCGTGGTCGCGCGGCGTTTCGTTGATGCACTCAGCGTCTCCCAGGTCAAACTGGTTGTCAGTTTGACCGGCATGGGTTCCGACGTGAAAGGGGACACCGGCCACTTCGAGGGCTTCCATACGCTCGACCAGACGCTGAACGAGCTCGGCAATCTTGAACTGGTTCATTTGCGTGCGGGCTGGTTCATGGAGAACCTGCTGGTATGGACCGGAGCCGTCGCAAAGCACGGCAGGATCGGTTGGTCCCTCAACCCCGACTTGAAGACGCCGTGGGTGGCGATTCAGGACATCGCCGATCTGGCAGCAGTGGAGTTCACCAATCCGACAGGCGAGCACCGGGTCATTCGGGAGGTCGGGTCTGAAGACTTGACGATGCCGGAGATCGTAGCGACGATCAGCAAGGAAATCGGTCGGCCAGTGGAGTACCGTTTCGTAGACAGACGCCGCAAGGATGTTGAAGCCGAATACCTCAAACGATTTGGCAAGCCAGAAAACTGGCTTGACGACGACCAAACACTTGCTGCTTTGAACGACGGTCGGGTGCGCTTTCATTCAAAGCGATGTACGTTGCCAACGAACATGGAAACTTTCATCAGGGACGTCTGGAAGCCGCGTTTTCTGCAGTCGTTGGCAGATCCAAACGAATCCGAAACCTTTCAGATGTGGAGTTCAAGGCAATAGCTGACCTTGTGACAGACGAAAGAAACGAGCGATGCGTGTGCTTGAATCAGCGCGAGTGGGCCTCGACCTGAATGCTCAGCGGACTCCCGCGGTCGCTGGCGTGCGACGGACCCGGATTCAGAGACCGTATCAGCAATCCGCCGCATGAAGCCACTCACCCCCATGGCTCGCATGCGTTGGGCACAGGCACTTCTGTGGATCCTGCCAGCGCTTTGGTCCTCCAACTACATCATCGCCCGCGCCGCCAATGGCGTGGTTTCGCCGCAAATGCTCGCTTTCGGGCGTTGGGCCTTTGCGTTGGCGCTGATGTTGCCTTTCGTGGGGCGCGAAATGGTGACGGCGTGGCCGTGCTGGCGCGGCGAGTGGCGCCAAATGCTGGTGTTGGGCGCTCTCGGCATGTGGATATGCGGGGCTTTCGTGTACATCGGCGCACACAGCACCAGTGCCACCAACATTGGCCTCATTTACGCAACGACGCCGGTGGGAATCGCGCTGATCTCCCGCCGTGTTCTGCACGAGCACATCCCAGCGCTTCAACGCGTTGGCATGTTGGTGGCACTGATCGGCGTGTTGTATGTGATCGCCAAGGGAAGCCTCACCAATCTGCTGGCGGTGAGATTTGTCAGCGGGGATGTGTGGATCGCGGCGGCCTCGCTCTCCTGGGTGGCGTACACGGTGCTGCAACAACACTGGCCCTCGGCACTTGACGCGCGGACGCGTCTTGCGTGTATCACGGTTGGCGGGCTCGTGGTGATGCTGCCGTTCGCGGTGCTTGAAGTGGCGTTCGATCCTGCACCACCATTAGGTACCCACGCGCTACTGCTGATGGCACTCGCTGGTCTGATGCCGGGCTTCTTGTCATACCAGGCGTACACCGTCCTGTTGCGCGAGCTCGGCCCTACCCGCTCAGGGCTGGTCATGTACATGGCCCCCATCCACGCAGCGCTGGTAAGTTGGTGGCTCCTGGGCGAAGTGCCGCGAAGCTATCACCTCGTGGGTGCACTGCTGATCCTCCCGAGCATTTTTCTGAGCACACGAAAGGCCTGACCGCATGTGACCTGGCGGCAAGTAACGACACAATGCAGACATCAGAACCGTCTTCCGAAATCACGAGAGAGCACGCATGGACCAGACTGCTGCAGTTGGGAGACAATGTCTTCGTCGGCTCGGCTGCCGGCGAGCCCGCCGCACTCATCGACGGCTTGCTTGCCATACCGCACTCGGCACCGCCTGTCACGATTTTTCAGTTTCCGCATGGCGGCGCCGGGCGACTGGTCAAGGCGGCGCGAGCCGGTATGCGCTTCATCGGACTTGCCGCCAACCCCGACGTTGTCGCCCTTCATGATCGGGGCGTCGGTTCGTACAGGATGTCGTCGTTTTTCCAAGTCGCAGAGGAAATTCGCCAGGGCATCCTGCCGATCGACGTCGCATTGGTTCAGGTTGCTCCACCGGACGAGCGGGGCCGGTACAGTCTTGGCATCGCGGTCGACAGTGCGCTTGACGCCGCACGGCGTGCCCGGCTCGTGGTCGCGCAGGTCAATCGACGGATGCCATGCACGCAGGGCGACTGCTTTCTCACGCGCGATGATATTGACGTCCTGATCGAGGCCGACCGCGAACTGCCCAGTGGTTTCGCGCGGATTCCAGACGCACAGGCGGTTGGCGTCGCGGCTCACGTGGTTGGCCTCATCCCGGACGAGGCGACGATCGAGATTGGTGTTGGCGAGACGCTGGCGGCCGTGTTGGACGGACTTGGGGGACACCGCGACCTGTCAATCCATACCGGCTTGTTCGTCGAGCCAATGGTTGGGCTCGTCAAGTCCGGCGCCGTCACTGGCCGGTTCTCCCGTCTTGGCGGTTGTCTAGCGGTTGCCAATCAGGCTACAGGATCCAGAATGGTTGCCGACTTCATTCACGACAATCCGGCGATCGCTTTCATGCCCGCCTCCTACACCCACAACCCCGCGGTCATGCGTGAGCAACACAACTTCCGGGCCATCAATGGCGCGCTCGAGGTCGACCTATTCGGTCGGGTCAACTCGGAATACATTGGTGGCAAGCGCGTAGGCTCGGCCGGGGGCCTGCTCGACTTCGTTCGCGCCGCGCGCGTGGCCCCGGGCGGTAGATCAATTATCGCGTTGCGTTCAAGTTCTCCAAACCTTGAACGAAGCAAGGTGGTTTCACGGCTTAACACTCCCGGGTCATGCACCATCGATGCCGATCTTGCTGACATCGTGGTGACCGAACACGGCGTCGCCGAGCTTGCGGGAGCGAGCGCGGATGAACGGGTGCGCCGAATGATCGCCATTGCTGACCCTTTATATCGTGATCAGTTGGTGCGAGAGGCGGCATCGATTACTTGATCTGGGGCTCTTCGAAGGTTGGGCCTCTAATGGGCTTGGGGCAAGTCGCTGCTACTTTTGTTCCCCTTGAGGAAGCTTGCGACGCCAATGGCTGGGGGCGCTCGCTGGCGGGTTTGTCGTACTTGTTGGCGAGGCAGCGGTGGCGCACCGTTCATGACTTCCATACGATCAATAAAATGCGATGCCTGTTCTGTGCCCAGCGCGCTTTAACCCAACGCTTTTAACCTTTTTGAGCGTCGCGATGCATCTGGTACGCACTTGCTGAGACATCCCCCAATTCAACCAGTGGATGCACCTACGATGATTCCCGCACAGCTTCGAAATTTCCTCCGACTTCCGATGGTGGCCGCTCCCATGTTTTTGGTATCGAACCCCGAACTTGTCGTCGCCAGCTGCAAGGCAGGGATCGTCGGAACCTTTCCCAGTTTGAACCAACGCACCACCGGGGGCTATGAGGAATGGCTCAAGGAGGTTCGTCATCGTCTCGACGATGCCGCGGTTCCCTTCGGCGTGCAGTTTCCCGTGCATCGAATGAATCCACGCGTCGAGCAAGACTTGGCGATCACCATCAAGTACCAGGTCCCGTTGCTGATCACGTCGATGGGGATCTCGCGCGAGGTGACGGACGCGATCCATGGCTATGGAGGGCTTGTGTTTCATGATGCAATTAGTGTTCGTCATGCGCAGAAGGCTCTTGACGCCAACGTCGATGGGATCATTGCGGTGTGTGGCGGTGCCGGGGGACATGCTGGTAGCTACAACCCTTTTGCGCTACTGGGTGAACTTCGGCCGCTGGTCGGTCCAAACCGCACATTGTTGGTCGGCGGCTGTATCGGCGACGGCCACGCGATGGCAGGCGCGATCGCCGCAGGGGCGGACATGGTGTATGTCGGGACTCGCATGGTAAACACTAAAGAGAGCGGCGCTCAGGAGGCAAACAAGCGATTGATCATTGAATCCGACATGACCGACATTGTTTACACGGACAGCGTCGACGGTGTGGGCGCCAATTGGCTCAAGTCAACGGTTCCTGATGCATCGTTTGAGATTGCCCATGATGACCCATTGGATGACGTCAAGAGATGGCGCGACATCTGGAGTGCCGGGCAGGGCGTGGGATCGATCATGGACACGCCGACGACTGCGGAACTCATCGATCGTATGGAAGGTGAGTTCGTGGATGCCACCAACCGGCTGCGAGCTTTTGTGAGCAACCATACTTTTTCTGGCGCGGCGTCATAAAGATCTCACGATCTCGTTTGCCGACGCAATCAATGCGCTCTCCAAGGCGGGGCTGGTCGGCATTGCAGGAAAGACGACAGCAGGCGCCCTGTCTACGGTACACAGAATGGCATGGGACACCTCCTACGAGCTGGAGTTGTCGGCCCGGGGGTGTCAGTTTGTCAGGCGGTGCGGCGCCCTGCCCTCAATTCGGTTTTGCAAAGGGGCTTGCCATGAGCTTGCAACTTCAGAATTTAGTGCCACCCTCACTAAGGTCAGGCGAAGCCATCACGCTCAGCGGGACAGATTTTCAGTCCTGGGATGGGGTGCAGGGAACGCGGGTCCACATTTCGAACCTGGACGAAGACTATTTTGACTTCGAGCTGCGCGCGGACGACAGAGACCTGGCCGATTACTGGCGCGCTAGAGTTGAGCAGACGTCAGTCATAAAGGCGCAGATCGGCATCGACGTGCCTCCGGGTCAATACAGGATCTGGCTCACCAACACGGTGGCAGGCAACGTCACGACGTCCGATGCGCTGTCTGTCGAAGTTCTGCCTTGGGTTTTCAACCTGAGGTTTTCGGATTTCAGTTGCTCGGACGAGTCCGACGAGTGGAGTGTCGCTGCCGCTGGCCAAGCTGCAGGCAGGGGCCGAAGCCGTGGAGAACGCCATCAAGGTCAGTGGGCGGATGACCGCCTCACTCCCCGAGAACGGAGCCTCATCACACTTGCCGCACTGATTGTTCTCCATCGGCCCGAAGAGATACCCGCGCACCTTCGGCGCGGGATCGAGAATGGGTTGAAGAAGTCACAAATATCAGCGCTCATCAAGCATCTGGCCTTCTACGGCGGATTCCCCGCGATGGACGCCAAGGCGTTCGGCCAGTGGTTGCTGAGATCCTTCGAAGCCAGTTCGCCAACATCCGAGCGATACAGCAGATGCACGAGCCGGCCGCGCAGTTCGACTTGCCGTGTCGCCGCTCGGACCTCCGGCGCTACATCGTGCCTGATGAATGGCGATTTGCCGGCGGCAGCGGCGGGGTGTTGTTGCGGAACATTAAGGTCTGTCACAGTTAATCAAGATCTGTCGGAAACAGGGGGCCCACTCATAGGCTTGTTACATCCGCGCGGATCCCCCGCTTCATCCCCACCGAGTCAGAATTCCATGGAGCTCAACAGCCGAGCGCCCGAACGTCGCACGGCCGCGCCCTGGCAGTGGCGAACCGACGTCCCACTCGCTCTCGTCAGTCCGAGTTCTCGCGGTCAAAGCTGGGCCGAGGCTGTGTGCAAACCGTTGGCTTGCAGTGTGCAGGACATGACCGCGAACGCGACGGGTGGCCAAGAGCGGCTTATCCAGTACTGGTGCGTGGCAATTGCGCCCGGGGGCAGTCGAATTGATCGTTGGGAGGCATTAAGAGGC